>JAHISK010000053.1 GCA_018818105.1 Candidatus Omnitrophota bacterium
AAATCATGCTCTTTCACCATCCCCTTCGCGGATTGAAGAAGAATTTTCTGGTAATGTTTTTGCTGGGCCAACAAAACATTTTCCGCTTTCTTCTGCAGGAACCGGTAAATAAGCGGGCCAACAGTAGCTAAAACGAACATAAAAAATGTAGGAATAAACCAAGTCTGCGTACGGTACCCTACCCAAAACGGTACGCCTAAAACTAAAGTGTAAACGATTAGAAATATTCCCGCCCGGGTAACCGCTACCTTTATATCCATTAGTTGGTATTTGAGAATAGCGTAGGCAATTATAATGGGATATAATGGGACAGTTAAATTTCCATAAGGATAAATATCTAAACCAAAAACTGGCAAAAAACACGTTGTCCCCCCAGAAAAACCAGCAGCAGTCGCTAAAAAGAAATATTTTATCTGATTCTTTTTCATACTAGTCGTCATTTTCATATTTCTATATAGCAGAATATGTCCATAGAAAACTTCTGCTACCCACCATGCCGCAAAAATATAATATAGAAAAGTAGGCGGACGACCATCATAATAGAATGAATCAAAAACCCATTCGACATGATTTATCAAATGACCTGTTATAAGCGTAACGAGAAAGAAAAAGCTCATTGAATAAGCAAATATAATATGCCCTTTTTCTTTCTTACCGATAAAACAATATACAAAATGTAAGAAAGATACCGGTATAAAAATGACTCCTACATGAGCAATTTTCCACCAAACTAAAGATAAATTAATATCCTTTATTAAGGCAACTCTAAAAGCCCCTAATCCCCATAACCCCACACAAATAGTAAAGAAAGTACATAACCAATTAACGATATTGCGCGTCTTTGTTAAAACAACAAAAACTACTGCTATACAGGCAACGACTGTTATTAATCCTGATAATGCAAATAAATTCATTATTCTACTATTTTTATCCGCGGAACTTTATATGAAGATAATCTTTTCCTTAAAAACCTTCTTAATTTTTGAACATCAAAACTATTCGGATTCTTTACCCTAATTTTTGCATACACCAAACTTTCCCACAGTTCATCTTTATTAAAATACACCATAGCTTTAGTAACATCAGGAAAGGAAAGCATAACACTTTTAACTTCATTCAAATCAACGGCATTTCCTCCAACTTTAGTGATTAGTTTCTTACGACCAACCATATATAAATAGCCTTCATCGTCAAAATATCCATAATCACCAGTAAATAACCACCCATTTTTTAACGCGCTCCTTGTCGCTTCTTCATTCTTATAATATCCCTTCATAACTGTCTTTCCTCTCACCACTATTTCCCCCTCTTCATTTACTCCCTTTTCACTCCCATCTTCTCCTACAATTTTAATTTCAACTTTGACATCGCCTCTTGGGTTACCTAAACTTGTGGGTTTATTTTTCTCTAAAGGATTACAAATAATCGGCATACACTCAGTCAACCCGTACCCTTGACAAATATCCCATCCTATTTTTTCTTTTACTTCATTATAAAGCTCTTCGGAAAGATAACTGCCACCCGAAATACATTGGTAAAGACTTGTCACATTGTATCTCTTACTGTCATAAACCTTTAATAACATTATATAGAAAGATGGCACACTAGCAAACATATTTATTTGTAATGATTCAATTAAAGACAACGCCCCTCTTGGATTTGGTCGTTTCATTATCACAACTGTCGCCCCTAAAGATAAAGGGACAAGTAAACAACCTAAAAGTGGAAATATATGAGCAAAAGGCAATACTAATAACATCTTTTTAACTAACTGCATTTCTGTCCGTTTAATATATGTATCTATTCCCCAACGATAATTACTATGAGATAACATAACACCTAAGGGTTCTCCACATCCACGATAGGTAAAGTTAATACTCGCTAAAGTGTTATCATTTGTTAAAGATTCCCTCCCTAAACCATCATTATTCTTAATCAAACTTTCAATCGTTACTACCCTCTGAGACAAATATTTCATCATGACTCGTTTACTCGAAATCACAAGATTACCTATACGATTATCGGGAACAAAAGACAGAAGCTTTTTTAAATAGCGGTTATCTATAATAAATAAGGTGGGTTTGGTTTTCTTTATTATTTTTCTTAATTCATAAGTAGTTGCTGATTGTTTTAAAGGAACAACTACAGCATTAATCTTTAACGCTGCTAAAAAAACATAAACATATTCAATACAATTAGGTAATCCTATTGCAATTCTATCCCCTTCATGTATCCTCAGATTTAAAAACCCCTGCGCAATCTTACTAACATTTTCCCAAAGCTTACAATAAGTTACCTTGTTGGCATCTTCTATAAGAGCAACATTATCTAAAGTGTTTTTTGTTGAGGATTCTAAAAATTCAACAAGATTCATTTCCTCTTTCTTTTTTTAATAAATCCACTCCGAACACAAAATTCAAAAAGCTTAAATAAAAATCCCTCATCAATCCCCGGCCACTGAAAATCCGTTTGCTTAAGAATACAATCCGCGTTAAACGTATCAAAACACAACTTGTATTTCAAATAAGGAAGATACGGAGTAATTAATTCCTGCTGTAAAGGAGTCATTTTCTCTTTACCTTTAGTTCTAGATGAAACAATTCTTGGTTTACGAAAATTAAAATACTTACTGGCAAAGTTTAAAAATTTACCAAACGTAATTTGATTAGGATTGGTAATATGGTAAGTTTGATTGTTAAAATTATCTTTGTCCAAAGAAATTCTAATAATCGCATCAGCTACGGAATTTACCGGGCAAAAAGAATACCGCGTATTTTTGTCTCCCGGAATTTCTCTAAATAACTCATGAAAAAATAAATGCAGCGGCTGGTAAAATACCCTGAAATTACTCGTATGCCCGGTATCTGTATCTCCGGTAAGAATTGCCGGACGGTAAATACTAACCGGCAGGCCTTTTTTTCGATATCTTCTCACCAATTTTTCCGCCTCAAATTTAGTCTGTTCATAAGTATTATTAAACTTCTGGCCTAAACTTAAATCCTTTTCATAAAGAATCCCCCGTTTATTGCCTCCTATTGCCACAGTACTAATATGATGAACACTTTTTAATTTCCCTCTTTTCTGACAAAGCACCGCGAAATCTAAA
>JAHISK010000054.1 GCA_018818105.1 Candidatus Omnitrophota bacterium
ATATATATATGCCAAGAGGGAAACGATTAAACGTTATCGGAGGAGTATATCATTTATTTACGAGAGGAATAGAACGTAAAGAAATATTTAAAGACGATACCGACCGAGAAGAATTCTTAGTATTTCCAATCCCGCGGTATCCAAGAATATTACTAAAGGAGAAAAGATAGCAGAGGGGAGGGGTATAAGTTAATAAGTTAACTCCGTCCCCTATCTCCCATTTATTTATTTTCACGTTTAGAAATTACTGTTAGTATGAAGCTTTTGATTCTCCAGATATCGTCTTCAGATATTTCGTGGAATTCTATGCCTATGTCAAATAGAGATATTTCTTTATCGGAGTCATGTTTTCTGGTGAATACCCACATAACGCGTCCTTTACAAAGGATTGGTTGAACAGCTATTTTATGAAGAGTTAGGCTAAGTATAGCCGCAGGTTCAATCCGTTTTTTGAGAATGACGCGTATGCCTCCGGCGCTGATATTCTCTGTGTGGGCGAAAATTACGTTATTTCCCATAGTGTCAAGAGCTATCTCGCAGGGAAATCTTACCCTTACAAATTTTCTGCGTTCTGATGTATCCCAACTCATAATCTTTTCTTCCCGTTTCGAGCATATCTCATTCATCGGGTGTTCCAAATTATTCCACTTAAAAGATACCATATTAAAGAGATTGTTTGCAATAAACGCCAGCCCGATTTTAAATTTATCAATAAAATAGGCGTAATTTGATGAGATTCTTTTCAAAGCTTAAGGGGAATCAGGTCTTATCCCAGATTTTGGAAGGGTAATGTCAAAATTTGTATAAAAATAACAAATTACAAGTACCAAATAACAAATAAGCACCAAATGACAATTTTCAAATGTTCAAAACATCAATATTCTCTATAATTGTTTGGAATTTTGATCATTGGATATTAGAATTTATTTGTAATTTGGAAATTGTTATTTGGGATTTATAAAAACTTTTGACAATACCTTTGGAAGGTAGGGGGCAATATAATTCGTTGCATTTTAATGTGAATTCTGGGATTATAAATAGTATGGATGAGAGTAGCCTGGGAAATAAGGCGTTTATGGTTAAATTGGTTAGAACTCGTATGCCTTTTGGCCGGTATATTGGCAGCTTTTTGATTGATCTTCCGAAATCTTATGTTGTTTGGTATTCGCAAAAAGGGTTTCCTAAAAATGAGTTGGGAAGAATGCTTGAGGCGGTTTATGAGATTAAGCTGAACGGATTGGAATATCTCTTTGAGCCGTTGAGGTAGTAATATATAATATATTTTATTCCTCTTCATCTGATGAAGAAGAATATCTTCGCGTTTATATGATAAAATAGTGGATAGGCACTATGTTTTAAACTAAACGCTCTACGCTATCCGCTAAACGCTAAGATAAGGAGTTTCATTATGGACAATAGTCTTGATAAAATAAAACAGGAAGTTTTGAGTTGTCAAAAATGCGAGTTAGGAAAGACAAGAATAAATCCTGTTGTGGGAGAAGGTCATTTAAATTCAAGTATACTGTTTATCGGGGAAGCTCCCGGCGCTAATGAAGATGCGACCGGGCGGCCGTTTTGCGGTAAAGCCGGACAAGTTTTAGATGAACTTCTATCAGTCGCCGGTATCGAAAGAGCCGACGTTTATATCGCTAATATTTTAAAGTGCCGGCCCCCTAAAAACAGAAATCCCCATAGCCAGGAAATTCAGGTTTGCTGTGAGTATTTGGATAAACAGATAGAGGTTATTAAGCCTAAGATAATTTGTTGTTTGGGTAATTTTGCTGCTACGTATATACTTACAAAGTACGGGTTTAAAGATAGGGTTTATGGTATTGGTAAGATTCATGGGAAAATATTTTTTTATCGTTCCCCGACTATTGCAGTAAAGATTGTTCCTATGTATCATCCCGCATCAGTTACTTATAACATAAATATGATGAAAATCTTACAAAAAGACTTTAATATGTTAAAAAACATACCAAGATGATGGGTTTAATGAATATAAAAAAATATGTAGGGGAGGGTTTTAAACCCTCCCGTAATAATTTATTATATAAATTAATTTTCAGGACGTTATGTGTTTTTAGCGGCTGTCTCATTCTGACTTCCTGCATTCATCTAGGTATATTTGACAGAAGCTATATGTATGGCCAGAGTCAAGACTTACATGTTACAGAAGAAATAGAGTATCCTGATTCTCCTTTTGGAGAGTTGGTTAAAGATGGCGGCCATTTTATTAATGTTCTTGACGTGGGAAATGATGCGTTGTTATCAAGAATCCATCTTATTCGCGCGGCTAAAAAGGCTATTTATATTCAAACCTTTATATGGACTAATGATGAGTCCGGCCGGTATGTGGTTTACGAATTGATTGAAGCGGCTAAGCGGGGGGTGAAAGTTAAGATTATCGTTGACCAGTGGCGTAAGATGAAGGATTTGTCGCTGGTGGCGTTTATGTCTACGGCGCATTCTAATTTAGAAATTAAGAATTATAATCCTAGCGCGGCGCAGATTAATTTTTCGGCGTTAAAGTTAATTGGCGATCTGGCGTTACGGTTTAAGCAGGTTAACCAAAGGATGCATAATAAGACTTTTATCATTGACGATCGGATAGCGATAACCGGCGGTCGTAATTATGAAAATGATTATTATGATAGGGGTATAACAAGAAATTTTAAGGATCGCGACGTTATTGTTACTGGGCCGGTGGTTAAGGATATCACTGATTCTTTTGCCAAGTATTGGTCGTTTAAGCTATCAGTACTGAGCAGAGATTTAATAGACGTAGGAAACCTTATAAGAAAGGATAAGTTTAAAAAATTTAATACAAAGGATAGTTTCGCGGTAGGCGATTTATTTGATGAGTTAGACCATAATGCTTCGGATTATGAGTACATTAAAAATACGTTTACTGATAAAGCGATTGGTGTTGATAAGGTTGAGTTTATCGCTGATATGCCTGGCAAAAATAATAGTTTAAGCATGAATGGGGGAGGAGTTGCTGTTGCTGATTTAATGCGAATTTTATCGCAAGCTCAAAAATCGATTGTCGTTCAGACTCCCTATTTGGTTTTAGACCAGATGTCTATGAGGGTGGTTAAAAAACTGAGGCGTAAAAACCCTGATCTTGATATTATAATTTCCAGTAATAGTCTTGCCGCTACCGATTCAATTTACGCTTACGCCTTTTCGTATAAACAAAAAAAGATGTTTGTTAAGAACTTAAAGTTTCGTATCTTTGAGCTAAAACCGATACCAGCGGATATTAGTAAAATGATGCCGCGGTATTTATCGGCGAGTAAAGATTCTTTGACTAGTGAAAATAATCTTCCGGCGAATAGCGTGTTAGAAGAAGATGTGTTTTTAGAAGAGCAGCGGAAAAAACATATATGTATTCACGCTAAAACCTTTGTTATTGATGACGAAATCGTATGGATTGGGTCTTTCAACGTTGACCCGCGTTCAGCCCATTTAAATACCGAGGTTGGGTTAGTCATTTGGAATCAGGAGGTCGCCGCGGCAGTTAAAGGAAATATCTTTAGAGATGTAGCTGCGCAAAACAGCTGGACAATAGGTAAACGTAAGGAAATTCCTGTAGTCTCTTTGTTTTTAGGTATTTTAGCTAATACTCTTAAATATGTGCCGTTTGTGGATATTTGGCCGTTTAGGTATACATCCAGTTTTCAGTTAAAAGAGAACAAGGATCCTGTTCCTTTTTATCATGAGGCGTTTTACGAAAATTATACTTCTGTCGGTTCTTTTCCGCAAGTTAGCCTTTCATTAAAAGAAATTCAAATAAGACTGTTAAAAGTATTTGGCGGCATCGTTACGCCGATTATTTAAACATTATTTAAGCATTAAAACCTTGAATAAAGTCAATAAAAATGGTATTATATTTATTCGATTTTATAATGTTTGGGTTATTTATCTATTATGAAAAAGTATTCATTTAAGTCGGTTATATTTGATTTAGACGGAGTTATCACAACTACAGCGGCTGTTCACGCTAAAGCGTGGAAAGTGGCTTTTGATGAGTATCTTCGGTTAAGAGAGAAGCGAGATCACGAACAGTTTAAAGAGTTTACCCATGACGCCGATTATTTGCCCTTTGTTGATGGAAAACCTCGATATGAGGGAGTTAAGAGTTTTTTAGAGTCGCGTAACATAAACATTCCTTTTGGCGATCCCGCCGATTCTCCTGATAAAGAGACAGTTTGCGGCATTGGAAATAAAAAAAACGCTGAGTTTACGAAAATCATCGAAGAGGATGGAGTAGAAGTCTATTCATCTACTATCGCGTTAATAAAATCTTTGAAGAAAGCCGGCGTTCATATAGGGGTTGCTTCGTCTTCTAAGAATTGTCAGAAGATTTTACAGTCGGTAGGGATAGAAGATTTGTTTGAAACCAGAGTCGACGGCGTAGTTTCAGCGCGAATAGGTCTTAAAGGAAAACCTGAGGCGGATATTTTTGTCGCGGCAGCGCGTAACGTAGGCGCGCGGCCGGTTGATTCTGTTGTTGTTGAAGATGCTGTGTCCGGGGTTGCCGCTGGTCGAAATGGTGGATTTGGACTGGTTGTTGGTATAGCGCGTAAAGACAACGCGTCTGATCTTTTTGATAACGGCGCTGATGTTGTCGTTAGCGATTTAGCACAAATAGATTTAGAAATTATTGAAAAATGGTTTCATCGGGAACCTAAACCGTTGTTTCGTGTATGGGATGAATTACCTAAAGAAGAAAGTTGTGTTAATCCTTCCTATAGAATATCTCCTAAATCAGTATTTTTGGGTAAGAAAAAACCGGTGTTTTTTCTTGATTATGACGGTACGTTGACTCCTATTGTGTCTCGTCCGGACTTAGCTGTTTTAAGCTCGGATATGAAGACGATAATAAAGAATCTTGCTGACAAGTTTACTGTGGCTATTGTAAGCGGAAGGATGAGAGCTGATGTAGAGCAGCTTGTTGGTATCCAAGGTTTGTTTTACGCGGGAAGTCACGGGTTTGATATTACGGGACCGAATTTTTCAATGATTAAAGAAGAAGTGAAAGCAATTGTTCCTGTTGTTTCACAAGTAATAGATTTTTTGAAAAAGGAACTGGGCTCAATAGATGGGTTGCTGGTTGAAGAAAAAAAGTTTAGCGTGGCGGTTCATTACAGGCTTGTTGATGAAAAAAAGTATTTATCTACGATTAGAGAGACGGTTAATGATGTTGTTGGTAAGTATAAAGCGTTACGTTTAATGGATGGGAAGAAGATTTTTGAGATTCTGCCGGATATTGATTGGGATAAAGGTAAAGCGATTAGGTGGATTATGCGGGCATTAGGGATTAACTGGTCGATGGTGTCAGTTATATACATAGGTGATGACACCACTGATGAGTATGCCTTTCGCGCCATTCGTACCAGAGGTACGGGTGTTCTTGTTTCTGATAAAATTCGGGTATCGGCAGCCCAGTTTTATTTATCTTCGACCAAAAAGGTGAAGGAATTATTTGAAAAAGTTATTATATCCTTTTAAAAAAATAGTAGAGCAAGACAGCAAGTCTTCCTGGAAGATTGTTTATAATTGGTTCAGACCAATGCGGGAGGGGTTGAGAGAGGCTATCTGTACTTTAGGTAACGGCTATTTCGCGACTAGAGGTGCTGCTACTGAATCTAGGGCTTCACGAATTCATTATCCCGGCACTTACATGGCGGGAGTCTACAATAAAGTATCTACGTTGGTTTCCGGCCGTACAATATTTAATGAAGATCTTGTTAATTGCCCTAATTGGTTATTACTGACCTTTAAAGTCGGTAAGGGAAGCTGGATTAGTCCTTCAACAAGTAAGAACCTTTTTTATCGTAAAGAACTGGATATGCGTAGGGGCGCTCTTATTAGAAAATTGCGTCTGTGTGATCGTCAAGGGAAGATAACCATGATTGAAACTCAGCGTATCGCGCATATGCAAAATCCTCATTACGCCGCGATCAGGTATATTATTACTCCACAAAATTACGAAGGCAAAATCATTGTTAAATCCGCGATTGATGGTACGGTTCAAAATACAGGAGTAGCGCGGTATAGGCAGTTAAATTCAAAACATCTGGATTCTCTAGATTTAGGTGCTTATAGTAAAGATGGAATCTTCCTTTCAATGAAGACTACTCAGTCAAACATTACTATATCACAGGCGGCAAAGACACATATATATATTGACGATAAAGAAAAAAGGATTCAAGGTAAAACGTTCACTAACGATTCTAAAGAAATTTGGCAGGAGTTTGAGTTGGTTGTTCAAAAAAGAAAACCAATAGTTATAGAGAAAATAGCGGCAATGTATACTTCAAAAGATAGAGACGTTGGAGATCCTCAAATTAAGGCTATTAACGCGGTTAAGAAAGCGCCTCGGTTTCGCGAGTTGTTTAAAACTCATAAACACGCCTGGGATAATTTATGGAAAAAGTTTGATATTCGTATTGAAGGAGATAGTTTTTGTCAAAAAATTATAAGGCTTCATATTTTTCATCTATTGCAGACAGTGTCTCCTCATAATGTTAATATTGATGCCGGTTTGCCGGCAAGAGGGCTGCATGGCGAAGCCTATCGCGGCCACATTTTTTGGGATGGAATTTTTACCATGCCGTTTTTTGATTATCACGCGCCGCAGATTTCTAAAGCTTTGCTTATGTATCGGTATCGACGGTTACCGCAAGCAAGAGAGTACGCTAAAGAAAATGGATATAAAGGGGCGATGTTTCCTTGGCAGAGTGGCACCACGGGAGAAGAAGAAACTCAAGTTATTCATCTTAATCCTATGTCAGGAAAGTGGGGGCCGGACCATAGCTGTATACAGCGTCACGTTTCTTTTGCTATTGGATACAACGTGTGGCAGTACTGGAAAAGAACCGGCGACATAGAGTTTCTAATGAAATACGGCGCGCAGATTCTGTTGTCTATCGCTCAGTTTGGCGCCAGTTTAGCCGAATATGATCCATCTGATCAACGATATCATACGAAAGGGATTATGGGGCCGGATGAGTTTCATGAAAAGTTTCCCGGATCATCTAAAGCGGGGGTTAAAGATAATGCTTATACGAATTTATTTATTGTATATACGCTACTTAAAGCAAGAGAAATTTTGTTTATTTTACCTAAGAATCAAAAAACTAAACTTTTTAAGAATTTAGATATAAATGAGAAAGATTTGGCGCGATGGGATGATATTATTCAAAACATGAATATTATAATAAATAAAGATGGAATTATAAGCCAGTTCGACGGCTATTTTCAATTAAAGGAGCTGGATTGGGAGCATTATAGAAAAAAATACGGTAATATCCGGCGCCTAGATAGGATTCTTAAAGCGGAAGGTAAATCTCCTGATGATTATCAAGCATCTAAACAGGCCGATGTGCTTATGTTATTTTATCTTTTCTATTTATCAGAGGTGAAAGATTTGTTTAACCGGCTAGGCTATAAATTTGATAAAGACATAATTAAAAAAAACTATGATTACTATTTTAGAAGGACTAGTCATGGCTCAACTTTAAGTAAAATAGTACATTGTTCCGTGGCTCATTTGATTAAAGGTACGAACCAATCCTGGAAATGGTTTTTAGAGGTTCTTAAATCAGATATTTATGATACTCAAGGAGGAACTACGCCCGAAGGGATACATATGGGGGTAATGGGTGGTTCTATTGATGTTGTTATGAGAGGGTTTGCTGGTATAAATATACTTGGCGACCGGATAAAAATTGAACCGCGTCTTCCCTCAAAGTGGACTAGTTTAAAATTAAATTTTTTATATAGAAAGAATAGAGTTTCGTTGTCTATAACGAAACGGCAAATTACAATTATTATTCGAGGGACTAAAGGCGGATTATTTACGATTCCTGTTGAAATTTATGGAAAAAAGCATTATCTTATATCTGATAAGACTTATAAGGTTTCGTTAAAGAAAGTATTAAAAGAACCCGGTGCCAAAAAAGTTTTGTTAAAAATAGTGAAAGAAAGAGTATTAATTGTTGATGGAGATATTACTTTATCAGAGTTTCTGCGGACGCGTCTTGAATCTAGGGGATACATGGTTGATTGTGTGTGTCGGGGAGCTCAGGCGTTGGACATTTTAAAAACGGAGTGGGTTAATTTAATTGTTTTAGACGTTTCTCTTCATGAAGGAATGAGCGGATATCATTTTTTTAAGGAGATAAAGGAAAGAAAAGAATTTTCAAAGATTCCTATTATTGTGTATACTAATAAACCTGGTTTTAAACATATGTTTGAAGAGATGGGCGCGGAAACGGTTTTTATTAAACCGTATTCTATAGAAGTTTTTTTAAATAAAATAAAAGATATTTTAGTGGAGAAAATATAGGTAATATCAGAAATTATATGAAAATAACAAATTACAAATAACAAATAAATCACAAAAATCAAATTCCAATGATCGAAACAGAGATATTATTGTAATGTTTTGAACATTCGAAAATTGGAATTTGGAGCTTATTTGTTATTTGGTGCTTGTTATTTGGAATTTAAAATAAGGGGGTGGTATGGCGGAAGTTTTAAAACCTAAACAGAATGAGTTAACCAAAAGATTGAAATCAATTAAAGCTAAAGATATTATGACAAAAGATGTTATTACTACCACAGAAAACGCTACTTTATCAGATATTTCTCATATTATGATTAAGTCAAGGATAAGCGGACTTCCTGTAATAGGGAAGAAAAGTAAGATTGTGGGCATGATTACAGCAGCGGATCTTTTCATGGTTATGGACATGATAAAATCCGGTGATGTTGTTGAGAATCATGAAACTCCGGCGGCTACCCCAACGGTTAAGTTTGCTATGTCAACCGAAGTTACTAAGATTAGAAGGAACACCTCTTTAGATGAGATTATTGTTTTAATGAAGTATAGAAACGCTCACACTCTTCCTGTGGTTGAAGAGAATAAGTTGGTTGGCGTAGTCGGTCGGCGGGATGTTTTTAAGAATTTTTACGCGGCAATGAAAGATATCTATTTATAAGGTAAGTTTTGTAGGGGCGATTCACGAATCGCCCGATTAAAAATGTGCGCCCGGCATGGCGCAAAGACTAAGAGGTGAAAGTCCTCTATGAGCCCGGTGTGGGGAATCATTAGCTGAACAGCAAGGGTGTCTATCGTGAGGTAGAATCTGAAGGAAGCTGAAAGCAAAACACTGACTCGA
>JAHISK010000055.1 GCA_018818105.1 Candidatus Omnitrophota bacterium
TACTCCTTTTACTGTCATGTTTACTGAGATGTTTTTATCTTTTACTCCTCCGTAATTATCAAACTCTACTTCTTTTCCGCCTACCGCTAATTTGTATCCGGTCATCTTTCCTATTGGACTTGCGCTGGCTGTGTCGGCTTCGATTTTGTATACTCCTGCTTCTCTCTTGAATCCCGCGCTTACTACTCCCGCTCCTGTTGCTTTCATTTCTTTTCCGTCGATTGTTATTTCGTATTCGTATGTATCGGTTGTTTTGTCTGCGGCTTTTAGGTCTTGCGCTACTATCTCGCTGTAGGCGCTTACTAACTCAGCGCTTGTTCCTTTATCATTTATTGTATAGTTATCTAAGTCTGCTAGGCTGCTTACTTGTAATCCTGTTAACGGCGTGAACCATAATATCTTTGCTCCTTTTTCTGACGCGTTGTCTTCTCCTATTGTTAGTTCTTTCCCGTCTATTTGAGCTGTTAACAACCAGATTGTTTTCTTTGATCCGTCGTCTAGCTCTATTATCTTTTTGCTTGGCGTTAAGCTGTATGTCTTTTCTCCTGTTACTGTATCTACGGTAACTTCTATTGGCGCGGTATTTTTTGCTACTCCCCCGTATTTGTTAAACTTCACATCCCTTCCTGCAAACTCAACTATTATTCTGTCTACCCCTTTAACACCCGCAACTCCTCTTGTAATTTCTTTACCTTTCGCATCGGTGATTTTGCCGTCAGCAGATCTAAAAAAATTAATACTTTTTACTCCCGGTTTAAGTTTCATCTTAAACCCGTTATATTCAATTACTCCGCCTTTCTTTGCCGCGACAACTGTTATGTCCTGATTTCCAAACGATTGAGCGACAGCGCTTTCTTCTACTAAATCATATCCTTTAGCGTTCCACTCAAAAGGAATTACCAGCACTACTGAATTGTGATAAGAAACATCATCTTTTCCGTTCTGAACTACTTTAGTCCGCGGCATATCTTTAGCTTCTTTACCTTTATACTTATACCGCTCATATATATCGGCAAAATTTACTCCCGCGCCCTGCTCTTTTGAATCCGAAGCTTTCTTACCTTTACTCACAGGGTTTCCTTCAGTTAATAAACTCCACCCTTCTCCCGTAAATACAACTAAATCTCCCGCTTTATAATCCTGAATATCTTCTATTTTATCGCCCTTAATCTTGCCGCTTAAAAACGCCACCACCAATCCAGTTTTAGCGTCTACTCTTGGCGACTCTATTAAACACTGACTACCATCAACTAAAACAGTCGTATCTATTATCCCCTTAGCATCCATAAATAAATTTTTGCTGCCGTCATTAACCACAACCGCCGGATTACCTTTTACTTTTACGCAGGCGATAATATCATAAGTCTTCCCGTTAGTTTCCATAGAAAACTTTAATCCGTCTTTTGTGTCAAGTTTAACTCCTTTCGGTAAATTTTTCTTTATGTTATCTAAGGACGGGTTTATAGAAAAAACGTTAACCGCTACGCTAGCACTGCCAATACTTCTGCCGCCAATTCCTGTTATAGAATATTTTCCTGTGACGAAATCATAGTTGAATTTTAACGCCGGATCTGACTGGTTAGCGTCCAAAGAATCGGCTAACTTATTAATTATAGGCGCGTCAGCCGCTGTATCTTTATTAGCGCCATATAAAAGGCTTGCTGTCCTAAAACATGCGATTGATTCAGCCCAATTGGAATTGTTGCCGTAAAAAGCGCCGATTTGAAAATATACTCCTCCTAACCCAGGAACGCTTCTATCGCTTACTTTATTAGCGTACTTTAACGCTTGAGCGAAATCTTTAATACCTATATAGTGCTGAGAAACCTGCTGATCATATACTGACTGCGGGTCAAACCCAATATGACCGTAAGGGTTTTTCTTGAATTCCGAGTATTTCATGGAAACATATCCGTCTGTACCTTTAAATATAAGTTTAGCATTATTAGCATACTTTCTGCGGTAGCTGACTTCCAAAATATTACCAGTTTGGGAATCATACAAAGTAACGTGCGCCTCTGGTTTACCCTTTTCATCTTTTAGCCCTTCAACCGGCACCATGGTTAATCCATCCACGCCTAACTTGCTTAAAACCTTATATTCCTGCAAATGCAAAATAACGCATTTGCCGGGGAAGCTATCTATCTTACCTTTTACAGAAACATTCTCCCAATATGAATCCCGAACAAAAAATTCTACGTCCTCTCTTACAGTTAAATTATTTTCAATATCCATGTTTTCTAATTCCGCGCGGAAACTATCCCATGATAAATTATCTACGCCTACACTAGTAATAACTTTAGCCACAGAAGGATACTTCTCTTCTATGATTGATAAATACCCTTTGTCTTTCTTAATTTGCCGCGAAAGAGCCTCTAACCACCCATCCGGGTTTTGCCCTAATCCCGCCGGTCTAATTCCAGACACGGGAATAATTTTTCCACCCGGCAGCATATAAAAAACCTGTCCGTCAACAAGGGTGATTTGAAAAATGTTCGAACCAGGCATAACAGCTTTAGTTTTTTCTGGATCTGGATCAACATCTACGCCGTTTATCCTGGCAATTTGGCCATTGGCATAAGTTTTCTCCTCACCTTCCGGAGATTTCTCAACGATAACGTTATTATTAATTTTACGCACTGTACCGTCTTCTTCAATAACAGTAATAGCGTCACCCTGCCTCGGCAAATACCTTGCCGCGCCATGCTGAATATGCGCGGCTACTACCGACTTCTTTACTCCCGCGGTCGCGGTTATCTCTTCATATTTAACTCCGTCTTTCTTGACGACTCTTACCGTTAACTCATAACTGGACACTTTTGATTTCGCGCCTAAATCTACGTTATGGTCACCCACAAGATTTCTGAAAATATAGTTTTTAGCGTCAATTTCAGCGTATATTTCAGAATTAAGTAATCCTACATACTTAACTGTAGCGTCAACATCTTCTCTTCCGAAAGTCTTACCACCGTCTTTAGAAACATTGTTTACGTTAATAATCGCCCTTACACCAATTTTGCCGTCCTTATCACTAATTTTAATAAGGCCATCTTGTGTAAGAACAGCTTTATATTCATCGTTACCTATATTAAGCACAGCCTCTCGTGTACCCGCGTTTACTTTCATCGCTTTACCGGTTGAACTAACATATCTGTAAACCGGCTTATCCTCATTATCCAACACACACTCAACAACGACATCGTCAGCGCCTAACCCTTCAATCATTTTTGCTGAATATGTAACTTTGCTATTTTTGTCTATCGGCACAAGGCGTACTTCTTCGCCTACTTTCTTCATTTTTGCCGTACCAGTAATTTTAGCGCCGTCAACCTCTGAGCCGTCTAAATACTCGGCGCCAAACCCTCTAACCGTAAACACTCCATTTTTCACGTAAAAGTACGCCGGCTGTCCATCCTTACCAGGAGCAATATCATACCCAATAGTTTTCTTCTTTCCTTTTCCATCTATAATCGTGATATTCGTTACTTTACCTCTAACTTTGATTTCTTTTTCCGTGGATTTATCAAACACTCCTCCCTCACTGGCAAACGCCTGCTTTATACCAAACTTATCTGATACATACACCGGCCCTTCTTTTAAATCAAAACTTAAACCCCGCGTATCAATCACCACCGCTAATTCCATTTCATTCTCTTTCATACTGACTTCTTTTACTTCATAAGAAGGCACGTTATTTTCTACTCTAAGACTTGCTAAATGGAAAGCGTCAACACTCTTTGCTAAAATAATTTTTCCTTTCGCTGATTTCTTCACTTGGATACCAAGTTTTACTTCCTCTATCCGGCCATCTTCTTTACTATCCTCATAGAAAACACCATCTACCTCACTATTTACAGGCGTATCCAACCCAAATATATAAGCGTCTTTACCATCGGCACCCTTTACTACAGAAGAAACAAACGGTACGGGCTTACCATTATTAGGAATAAAAATTCCCTTTTGATTATCAGTTGTTGGAATAAACCGGCCGCTGGCGCTAAACTTAACCGGGCCGTCAATAAATTTCATCTTGCTGTTTGTTTCAAGAAATCTAACTGTCGTTGACGCCGATAAATCCAGCGTTCCGTCTTCATTGATAAAAATCCCGCCGCTGGCAACAACATCTGCCCGAAGAGCGATTTCACCCTCAAACCCGTCAGGCTCAATTTGCCCTTCATCATCAATACTTAAATAGCATGGATTCCCCCATGAATCATAAGCGCCCTTTATCTTAATCTGACTTTGGTCAGACTTAATCGTAACCTGATATAGATACGTACTTCCCTCTTTTACCTTCCGCGTTATCACAATAACTTCTTTATCTAACTCAATACTTCCTACTTTATTCGTTTTCAAACGAATCTCTTTAACCTTGGGTAAATCAAGGAAACCGCCGTAAACCTGATCATTACAAGTAATCACACCTTCCTGTCCAAGATAACTTAAGTCAAACTCTAACTCATCCGTACTGTTATTTAAAACTATTTGGTAATCCCCGTAGTTTATAATTCCTTTACCGGAAATTTTTTGGTTTTGTATTGTTCTTAAGTCTGAATAACGTTCCTGACGTTGGCCGCCATTGATATCAACATGAGTAACAACACTACCGGCGTGCTGAACCACTACGTCATCTTTTGATCCGGCAAGATTAAAACTAAAGTCAAAGCTTGCCCGCGACAAATAAACACCCACAGCAACGTTACCATTATATTTTTTACCTTGGGGTGTTTCTTCCACGCGAGTATCGCCGTTTCTTTCTAAAACAAGATTCAACGGGCTGTTTCCTCCCTTGCTGTCATCGACATAATCCTGAGCCTGCGCGCTGCCGGCTAACATCCATTTAGCGTCTTGGTCAGGAACAACAATTAAAGCGGAAGGATTAAACTGTTTTAACGCGTAAGGAAGCGCGTCATAGGGAAGGTTTGCCTTTATCATCGCCTGAGTCGCGGCGTCAAAATGAAAAATCATTTCTTCTGACTTAACGTCATATTCATATTTAGTAACACCTAAAGAATAAATTTTCTTATCGAAATTAACTGAAAGGTTAGCAAAAACAGGATGCGTTCGCATGAACGTTTGCGCGAATTCTTTTTCGTTGGCTAAATTATCTTCGTGAGATTGTCCTAAATAAGCGCCAAACTCATGAATAAAAGAAAGGGATAATTGGAAGGGATTTTCTGTTTCTTTTTCGTTGATAAACCATCCTTTACCGGGGATAAACGCGGAATGTAAATACTCAGACGGTCCCGCTCGTGTTTTACCGCTACGGCTTACATATTCCAAGAAACTACTTACTTCGTTATGAGAATATTTAGTTAACAACCAATCTATCGCTAGCGTAAAATTCTTATTAATCTCATTAAAATCTACGATTTTTAATGAACTCCATTGGCTTGCCTTAGTATTGGCTTCTTTCTCAGCTACATTAAGCGCGACTCCCGGCATCGCCCGATTATAATCTATTGCCCTACCCATATATCTCGATTCTGAAGCTGAAACATTTTCTATCCATTCTTGGTTCACTTCATAAACATTTTCTATCCATTCTTGGTTCACTTCATAAACATTTTCTATCCATTCTTGGTTCACTTCATAATTATCTAATTCATTCTGCCAATACTCAACTTCTTCTTCCACCACCTCTGTTTCCGGTAAAACATTCCTGATGCCAATATTCTCTTTCCTACTTCTCTCTTCCCTAAACTTATCCCCCATAATATTACGCAACCTGGAATAAATATAGGCCTGCCAATAATTTACCGGCTCAAAAGATACCGCGGCTTGAGCGTCCAACATAAACTCAACACTATCAATACCCTCATCAGAACAAAATATTATCCGGCCATGGCTGGCGCCAACACCTTTATGGCTATTACTGTTAAAGACTTCATTTAAATATGGAACTTCTTCCCAATCATTCTTTGAAACATCACTCCTATTACATTTGATTCGTATCAGCCCGCGTTCACTGTTATTCAATTTAATATCGCTATCTGTTTTTATCTCATCCTTCAATACCTTAGAAATCAGCATATCCACAGCTATTTTTCTATTACTAGTTTCTAAGTATAATTCTGCTACTTCCAAATCCCAAGAAACAGATTCTAGCGCTTCTCCATCTTGAAGAGTAGGTTTATAACTTATAGGATTTTGATGATCTTTATATACAAGAAAACCATCCTGACCCAATGAAAAAGATAATCGTCCTAAATATTTTTCGTCATCATAATATATTTTATAACACGCTACGCCTAAATCACAATCAACCTGCATAACTCCTATGACATTTCTCCTATTATCCGCCTCAACATCAACGTCATCCTCCGCATCCTCTAAAGGTTTTCTTATCACACTACTGGCGCCTAAATTTATAATTATATCCTCTGTATTAGTATATCCATAAACTTTTGCCCCAACGACAACCACATTTATTAACTCATCCCCATTGGAAACATTATACCTCTGAGGCGATGACATATATTTCTCAATCTCAATCCATCCGTCTGGGCCTAGCTTATAATTAACATCCGCGTATACTCCTTTCTGGGAAATCATCTCCGAACATACACCAGACATATCCCGATTATCATAATCTGCCAACTTTACAGCTTCTCCCGGCCCCGCTTCGGCGCTACCAACAAAACTAAAAGCCCAATTAATAATACTCGCGATCTTCCCTAATACCGAATTGGCCTTAGATTGTTTTTCCTCTTTCTCTCCAGCAAACACGCCTAACTTATAAAGCGCTTCTTCCTGAGAAACGACTCTAACCGCGTTACACTTAACGCTGTTCCACATATTATCGTTATCACCATCTACCCTCATAAAATCTTCGGCTGTCCGTCCTTTTCTCTGGCTTAACATACTCATCGCGGCAGAAGGCCCATTATAAAAAGCATACGTCCAGAAATCTCTCTCTATCGCTGACATCCTTGAAACTTGCCCTTTACCTAAAATACGCTCAGCGTTTTTAACAAACTTCTCTCCTCTATAAACTAAAAACGCCGCTAAAATATCCAACGCTTCCTGCCCTGTCTTAAACTGCGACCCAGGTATATCTTTTGTGACCTGAACATCCTTATCCAATAATCCTACAGCTTTAACTTCCCCTAACTCAACTTGAATGCTATCCAACCAATGATGCATACCGATCATATCGCTAATTTCGGCCCAATATTCGTTTTTATCGGCGAACTTATAATATCCTTTGGTATTCATACGCAGCCCAAACCCTTCACCTATCGCCGCTGAATAAAGAAACGCCGGCGATATTCTAGTCTCAAACCCTAACTTCTGAGATCTCTCATTAATTTTATCAGCGGCGTTAATAACCCATTGCGCCACGGCAAGTTCTTTAGGAGAATCTATCCATCCAAAAATCTTTCTTACGCGATAATTATAAGAATCGCCTAACTCTTCATATATACGGCTGACTACTAAAGGACTATTTTCTGACAAACAAACCAGCACAGATTCAATATTATTCAACAACGTAATTCTTTGCCCTCTTGAGACAATTTCTCGCGCGCTTATAACACCTTTACTTAATAACGTTTTTTTCCAGTCACTAACATTTTGTTTGTAAACTTTTAATAATTTCGCGACTGCTTCTTCACTCAACTGCTTAGCCAACTCCGGCCTAGCCTCAACTGTTCGCGCTAAAGATAAATATACTTGGTTGCTGCCATCTTCTAATACAGCTCTGTCGAGAAGACTAATCACCTGATCTTGACCATGTTTATCTATTAAATTATTCACGTCGGCGTTATCGTTTCTGTACTCTTCGAATTCTTTCAATAATCCCTCTATTGTAGGTATGCCGACTTTTTCATCTCCCTGTTTTAAAAAGACTACTTTTTCAATATTAACCTGACAATCCAAATCTTCAATCATTGCTTTCCTTCCCTCTTCAATACCTAAATAAGCGCCTCTTGATAAAGAGTCATCGCCAATACCTAACCCAATATGGACTACCCGAGATTTATCAAAATCAAACAAGCGATAGATATCTAATTTCTTAAGATCAAAAACAAAACAATCACCTTCCAACTCCCCCTTAACACTGGCAGCAACAATATCAAACCTATTCCACTTATCATCAAAAAACATAAGCCGCGCGCGAGGAATGCCTAACTTATCCTTTTCGCTATTAAACTTAACATACACTTTCACGAATTCATCACCTGATATATCAATAGGGCTCTTTAACGACATCACGACACTTGCCCACCCTAAAGATTCTCTACCTAAAGTTATAGGAAATACATTTTCAGATACTTTTTCTTTTGCTGACCCATAAAATCCTACGTGGTTAATATCTTCAGAGGAAATCATTCTTTGTTTCTTATCTTTTCCTTTAAATAAACCTGCCGCTACACTACTAATAAAACATGTCGGCATCCTATCTTTAAAGGAATCCCATAAAACGCCTACGGTACAATCGCCTGAATCATCTTTTACTGGCTGATTGGGCAATGAAACGCCCCCCTTCTCCCTTATTGATACATACTGACTTTTCCATACCGCAAAAGATTTCTCTTCGATTTTTAATCGTTCATCAACACCGGCTATCATTGATTCTATTTCCGACAGCCACTCAGAAGGAACTTCCTTTTTTCTTCTCTCAAGCCTTGACTTTAATTGTCTTAAATTATTACAATTCTGCCCAAACGATAACTGCTCCATATACGCCCGCCGCAAAGCCGAATTACCAATATATTTATCTTCCATCACTCTATCTTTAATAGCAAACCATACGTTGCCGCCAAACTCATGACCTAAAGCGGACATTAAATATTCGAATTTATCTTCAGCGAAAATTGATTGATCCAGTAAAACAATAATTAATTTACCCTTAACATCTCGCCCTTGACCTAACCGCGCTCCCCCTATAGTCAAAGCGTCTATATACTCATAAGAAACTCCCGGATCTAAAATTCTCATCACTTCTTTCATATCGCAAGCAAGAAAAGTTATTTTGGCCTTAGCATCGATCGCTTCTTTAAGTGTATTGCCGGAAATATCCTCGACGTCTTCTACTCCATTTGTATTTTTTATATTTTCTCCAGCAATTTCATCCCATATCGCGAAAGCTTCATGAAGACTGCTTTTTTCCGGCCCAGATAAATCTCTCGTAATTTTTAATACTTCTTGCAACTGAGTAAGTTCAAAAGAGTTGACAACTTTACTTTCCGGCTGAGCATGAGTTGAAAAATAAAAACTTCCGGACTCAACCTTATTTGGGGAGGTTGGAATGGTGAGCCCGGAAATATTAATCGGCTTTCTGCTGTCTGCTGTCTGCTCTCTGCTGCTATTATTCGTATTTATTTCTTGCTGAGAGCTGATAGCTGACGACTGACAGCTATTATTACTAACTCCAGACCCGTCCCCATAACGAGTACCACTTGGGAAAGTGGTAGATGTACCGTTACCAAAGGTAACGGGCCCGGAAATATTTCCATTATTACCTGTCTGTATATCTGAAACCTGATTATCTATTAAACCTTGTTCCAAACCCGCAGTGGAACATAGGTCAGTGGAACATGGGTTTGCGAGAATATTAGGCCACCCGTACCCGCCGCCCATATTCCCTGAATAATCATACACTCTTGACAAATCTAAAATAACATGGTACACTTGTGGCAATAACAAAAAGGAGAGTAAATTATGACCGTTATAGCCCTTCCCAAAATCCTTCGTGAGAAACTCACCGATGCCGGAGCCGATGCTTTCGTTGAAATCCTCGATAAGGTTGAAGAACGCAACCAAAAAGTTACGTTGGAAATCGCTGAGGAGCGGTTTGAAAGACGGATCGCAGATTTGAGAACTGAAATTGCCGGGACCAAAGCTGAACTTATCAAATGGATGTTCATCTTTTGGATTGGGCAGATTGGCGTTACTACGGCTATTTTTTTCACCTTCCTTAAACGGATCTGAATTCATCTTATCCTCGCCGGAAATCATCCATTCTAACGCCGCCAAACTCTCTAATTTCAATATTTTGTTCGTTATCTCTTTGTCATATCCCGCTAAAAACGCCATCCGCACTTCTCTTGCTTCAAGATGAGGTTTTCCAGTTTTTTCCAAATACTCCTCCAAAATCACCGCCGCTAAAACAACCGGCAGTTCTTCGCCTGAAAAATTCTGCTTTAAATATTCAACTACCGCCGGCGAACAACAGATAATTAATTTATCCGGCTGAGAAGAATCATCTACGCGGTTAATAAATAGCTGAACCCCAGCAACGGTGCCGTATCTGAATTCTATATCTTCAGGAACCAAACCATACTTAGTTAACAATCCAACCGCTTTCTCTTTATTATTATTAAATTCCGTGATAGGATCACCCGACGTAACTTCCCAATTAACCCTGAAAAAGCTGTTGTCTTTTTTATAAAAACAATCTATCGGCCAATACAGAATACTGCTAATCTCATCGGGAGAAACCATCAGATAAGAAACAGGACTGTATATCCGCTCAATAATATTCATCTCTTTATATGCCTTGGGAACAGACAGCATAAAACCATTGAGCCTCAAACGATAAGTAATAAGAAGCTGCCTTAAAAAGTCTCCAAATTTCATATTGGGATATCCCCTGACAATATCTACAGCGGAATCAGAAAAAGTATTTTCATCTATAGGATGACTTTCTATCCATTCGAGCTGGGCAAAAGCTGTTTCATATTTTCCCGTAACCATAGAATTTCCCTCTTTCGCCACACTATACATTCCATACAAAGAGACTTTCTCCCAAGCTTCTATGATAATTTGATTTTCGATTAATTTAAAAATGTTTAAATTGTGAATAACTTGCCTAGCTACTCTCTCTGCGACAAATTCATGAATAGCATCATCCACATGACAAGAAATAAATGAGTGGGCCTGCTCATGGCTCAATAAAGCGATAAAAATACCCTTTGATAACTCGTCATATTCCTCGATAGACAAACCTGCCTCAACAGCAAATTTTTGCATAAAATTAATATATACTTGTATTGCGCCAATGCCCATTTCAAAAAGATGATTTATCTCATAAGAATCACTAAAATGAGAAAATAATAATATTCTATCTACCAACGCCGTATATTCTTCTTTACTAAAACGAAAAGTTAAATTCTGATAAAATAATAAGACGGCTAATTGATAAATCTTATATTCTTTTTCTGCGAAAGGACTTTTTATTAAATTATCTAAACTTGGCATATGGCTTAATATCTCCTGAGCTTTATCTAATCCGGGTATTCCTAAATTATCAAAAATATTGTCTATATCCATCAGGTAAGCATAACATTCCTCTATTCCTTTTATATCCGCCGCTATATCTCTAATTATTTGTCTATCTTTCTCAACTTCCGCGTAGAAAATGTTAATAAACGCGCCAAACCCATATTTCTCAATAACATTAAGCACTCTTTTCTTTCCAAAGGGATATCTCTCAAATAATTCCTCAAACTTATCCCTAAATTTGTCAAAATCGAGCAAAACTACAATATATGTCTTAACATCTTTTTCCCACGCGCTATCCACAATATCTCTACCTAAAATTTTCTCTAAAGAACCTATAGCGCTACCTGCCGTTTCCAAAAATTCATCAACAAACTTCATTAAATCCACGCCAATAATTTCAACTACCTGAGCAAAGTTTTCCAAAAACACACAAGCCTTATCTAAATCCTTGAATAACTCTACTAATAAACCAAATCTATTTACCCCTATTTGCTTAATTAAACTTGCTGGAATCTTCTTATCTGAAGTTTCTATCCACGGCAACCTGATTTCTGGCGGCACTATCCCCCTGGGGCCATTTCTGACATTCCCATATTTTGCTAAATATTCTCCAATAGAATTAGGACTTCTGACATCTGACATATATTTTACAATATATAATTTACCATCTATATCAATTGCAAAATTTGTTTCCTTTGTTGTTTCAACATAATACTCTATTTTCGACTCATTACTAAAATATTTCCCTCCGGAAACCTCCATAGCCTTTACAGGCTGCACATCTTCTCCAAAAGAATTACTTAAAACCAAAGTAACGACCCCATTGGAATCCACCCCTAACACAGCGTATATCGGCATTAAAACAACATTGGGGTTCATACTTAAATAATCCCTCATCGCTTTACTTACAACAACAAATAAATCTTCTCCTTTTACAGGAGCAGATTCAAATTTTAAAACATTGGCTATTATATAGGAAAGGAAAGATATTCTATTAACCGCATTTGAGGATACGATATTATCATTTTCATGGGAAGGAAGAATAAAAACATTGGCAAATTCTCTACTCTGTTGACTATCAACTTTTGTACATAGACTATTCCCCGGAGGTCCATTAATAAATAAACCTGCCATTATTTTTTGTAATTTTTCATAAACAATATCTAAATTATCAATTAATACCTTTTGGTTCTCTGAATACACCTTATCTAATAAAACAAAAATAACCGGATTACCTCCCACTCCTTTTATCGTTTCACCATTCACTGCTATCGCTGGTAAATTTTGAGGAATCCGCGAAACAGCCGCTCCACCTAACAACGCCACTACTACTATTTTATCTTGAATAAAAGGGATTTTCTTACTTCCAACACTACCATCCACCGAATTAGCGGCTACATCATCTTGATCTGCTTCTAAGTTCCCTGCTCCTTCAACACTTAAAACACCCTTACTTATTGAATCAACAAATTTAGCTAACTTCCCAGGGTTTTCCGTTTGAAAACCACTAATTGCTATTGTCTTACCATTACAGCTAACATCATTAGTACCTTGTGGAAATTCCAGGCTCCCGGCCCATATAATAAGGGGCTTATTATTGGGGTTTTCTTGGGGTTTTGAGCTTAAGAGCCCGGAATTATCACAAGAATCATCTAACTTATTTAAAAAACAAATAATCGCGCAAACTGCCTTATTAATCATCTGATTATTATCCGTAGATACCATTGCTTTTACTAACTCTTGCGCTAACATCGTCGACATTATCTCATTCTCATTTTCACTGCTATTTTTTTCATCTTTATTTTCCGTTTTATTCGACGTGTTTTTCCCAACTAAATTTTCTTTAGATGAATCACCATTCCTATCCTTAGAAGAATAATCTGAATAAACACTTTCGCGAAAAGAAGATCCCGCTAATAGTTTATAGAATCTCCCCATTTTTTCACCAAAAATAACCAAAGAACATATCGACTGACCTTTATCATTCTCAATAACTGTATTCACATCAAACTTATAATCTCCTTTACGGCTCAATAATACAGCATTTAAAACTCTTTTTAAAATTTTAAGATCTTCTTTTTTATCATTCTTCGGAACATTAACTGAAACTGTTTTTGCTTTTTCTTGTTTAACAGAGTCCGTTGTTTCAACCTCATCAAAACCATCAACAATTTTATTCGTATCATTTACTAACTGTTCAAAATCATCAATTAATTCATCCCCATCAGAAACACTATATCCAATCATCATATTAATATTCTGTACCGCTATTTCTACTAAATAGCCCACAACTATATCTCCAAATGAACCCTGATCTACCACCTGACTAACATGGTAAGTAATTTCTGAATCCTGGCCGCCAAAAATACTATCAATATAAGCGACTATACTTTCTAAATAAGTATCACCATTAACTCCCTCTAATTTATTTAAATTATTTATCGCCCAATTTGTTATATCTCCAATATCGCTACTATCATTAATAGAAGGCAAATCACTCTCTATGCTATTTGGACCTATTACTTGAGTTGTGCCCCTCATTTTCGACGGTAAAAAATTAACAACCGGTATCAACAACGGTATTTCTACCCTCGCATCAGATTCTTCATCATTTTCATTATACCCCTTCTGAGGGTTACCATTTAGCAATTCGTTTATTCTATTATCCGGATCATCCTCTTTATCATTAACCCCATCATCTATTTTTCTTCCTCTTACATTTGCCATAGCCTCCTCATCAAGGTTTTCCGCTTTACCTCTAACCGCAATTTCTTTATCCTTACTTATTAACGCGTTACCTGTCCAAAGTTCTAAAAACTTATCAAACTCAACTATTTTAGTTTTTCCGTTATCTAAATATATAACGTTGCCTTCACTATCTACCCCTAAAAAAGTCACAAAGTGATCATCAAAATGAGCGATAAACGGCCCAATTTCTACTAAGACAGCTAATAACTCTTGTTTTTGTTCCGTGGTAAGATTTTCTGTATTAAACTTTTTGCCGGAAAGGTCTATTCCCAACTCTTTAGCGGCGTTAAACATGCCTAACATAGATATAGAAAACGACACTTGGCCATCTTCACCAACAACCTCTTCTGTAAACTCTAAAAGTAAATCAACTAAAACAGCCGGTAATTGGTCAGCGCTAACGCCTAAATCGCCGCCATTAATAATAAGGAAAGCGGATAAGGCGTTTACAGCGCAGTTATATCTCTTATCACCGACTTCGATTTTAAGCGTACGGCTAAGTTTTATATAATCCAACTGCGCGGCAATTGCTTGCGATTCTGTAGGTTGAGATTCATGAATGAAAAGTAAAACTATAAACTCATCTATTTCTTCCCGCTTATATCCCGCGGCGTCAAGAACTTCTCGAATTTGTGACATATCTATATTAAAAACAATACGCCCCTCTTCTGTACGATAAAACGGAGGCGAGTTATTGCTAAGCCCTGTGTTATAATAATACTCTTCTAACGCCGCCAGCATTGTGCACCAATCTAATAATACTACCTTTGATTCATAATCCGGGTCATCTATCGCCACTATCCCAATTTGGTCTCTTATCTTTTGCGAATCAGCTAAATGCGCGATTGCCCCCTCTTCTTCAGGTATAAAAGCCACATTATCCGGTACGGGAACTGTTAAATCCGTATCTTTAGGCAGACGCGGATTAGAATCTTTATCAAACATAGCCGCGACCAATTCCCCTCCTTTACTTAATCCCGCGACAACCGCGGTTAACGGAGAAAGTATACGCATTAACAACGACGCTTTATACGCTGGGCCATAATTAATGTAATCGCCAGCCGCCTGCATTTGTACAGAAGTAAATACACCCATGCCCTGTTTATACCCTGTTACTACTTCTAAATGCTTATAAAACAATCCTTCCCATATATCTAAAATCTCTTCTTTATCAAAAATACCTTCAGCAGATAATTTATCGTTTAACTCAGCCGGTCCGCTAAATTTGTTCCATCTACCTGCACCTTGACTGCTGTCTGAAGCGTCTAAAACAATCACGCCGCAAGCGCAAAGCTGTTCCCACTGACCTCTTTTGATAAAATAATCCCTGGAAACAAACATGTTTTCCGTAACAACGTCAGCTATAGTTTTTAAAGTAACTATACCTAAAATACTTTTCAGCCGCGGATTACTCTTAATATTTTTATTAACTAATTGTTTAAGCTCGTTTGAAGCAGCCGCAATTCTTTCCTGGCTTTCAGGGGAAATACCGCCGGAAACCAATGAACTCGAAAACTCGGTCTTAATCACAAAAGAATAATATAATATCGCGAAGTAAGGCGCGATCTTTTCTCTAATATCATAACTAAGTTCTGGGAACAACTTCTCATCGCCTAAAGCAGTGGCCAAATTAAAATGTTTACCGTCTCTCTCTGCTATCTGCCCTAATACCCCTACATAATTTTCAATATCACTTACCGCCACAGTAGACACTCCTAACTCGCATAATTTATAAGCTATATCGGAAAACACATCCTGATATCCCTGATAAATACCTGTCATATTAGTTCCAAACTCTCTATTCTCAGGATATACGTCTGAATCCATCATATAAGCAACCACGCTTTGCCCCCAGGCGCTATACAGCTGCCGCGGTTCATATTCTTCTTCCGCCCTCTTATCCATATCGATAGAATATTCAGGAATTGTCCTGCCAAACTGGCGAAGAACATCTCTCATCTGCGGAGTAATACCAGGAAATACTTCATTCACTGTCTTAATAACTGGCTGCCCGCGATCATTCAAATCAACATAACAGGCATATTCAGTTTTATCAAAAATAATTGGCATTCCCCGCGGCGCGGGTTTTGCCAGAGCACCGGCGACATCAGTTTGAGATTGACTAACCGTCTCCGTAACTGAAATAGCCGACTTTAACCTCTCAACATCAGGCCGAGGTTCAACTATAGCAAACTCGCTTATATCTCTTCCAAAAAAGACGTATGTCTTAATTGAACTATTTCTGGTATTCATCAACACGAAATCATCCGCGGCGGCAACTTTATCAATGACAATGATCTCACCAAAACTAAACCTTACTTCTTCTTTACCGTCAATAGTCACTGTCTTCTTTAAAACTTCTCTAACTTCTAAATTACCCCTGCTGGTTTCACCGGTAACCTGCCACATTCTTGATACACTTAAATCCCCAGGATACTTACTGTATCCATAGGCAGCGTTAGATATAAGGCTTCCTATATTAATATTCTTTTCTAAATTCAACTCGGGTCTTAAATATCTGCTGACAACAGTGATAATCGGGTTTTCTTCTTCCTGATAAAAATCATAATACCCGCTATCAAAATCAGGATGAGCAATTACACCCGCCGGAACCCCTCCTTCCAACACAGCGCTTCCCGGCCCGGTAAGAACTGTCCCATCGCGTAAGGTCATAATAAAATTCATTACCCATCTTCTTAAAGCATCAAGCCAATCTTCTCCAAAAAACCCAAAATAACTGCCTGTTCCCCGCTTCTTACTGCCATTCTGAGATAATAATAACCGCGTTGAATCATAATAACTGCTGCCGACAGTATAACTAGGATTATACGGCTGCCCCGCGCTCATTAAAATGCCGGTTTTTTCTGGCTTATTCTTACTATCTTTATCGTCAAAACTTTCCGCTAAATATCTTTCAAAATTACTATCTACAAACTTAAGCATCCCTTCAAAATCAATCCAAGCAACTCCTGAGGCCGGTTTAAACTCTTTTGACTCAACGGTTTTAACTACCAATTTACCTTCACTGTCCTCTGTTAAATAACTGGTTTGTCCGCCATTAATACCTAACACTAACACTTTGCGCCCATTTATCTCAACGTATGTACCGCCAATAATACCTGCTATTTTATCCGCCGGTATTTTCTCCTTCACAGGTCCTTCCTTCCCCGCTCTAAAAATAGTAATACCATCATCATCCACAGACACAACCGCCGCTTCTATTAATACACCATCCTGACTTATAATTAACCGTGCCGGATTCTGAGCAAGAACATTTCTCAATTTCTTCCCCGCGGTTTCACTTAAAGCGACCGCGCAATATGTACCGTCAATTTCTAAACTGCTGTTAAATGTATTTTTACCCCTAACTCTTTCTTTATAATTCCGCGCTGCTTGTTTTAAATCTTGCGTTTTCTCACTACCATTAATATCCCTGTACACAAACTCAAACTTCGCCGTTTCCCAAAGACTCAAAATAGCGGCAACTTTATCCACGCTTAACTCACCCTGCCCAACAGCCGCTAACAAAACATCCGCGTCTCTTAACCTAGCAGTTAAATCCTCTCGCGTAAGAACACCGCTAATATTCCATAGAATAAACTCTTGACCGGCTTTCCCTTCAACCACTCTAACTACACCGCTATTAATTAACGCAGTTAATTCATTTTCTGTAATACTAGTTTTGTCGCAAAAATATTCTTTATCATAATATTCAGCATTCACATCTATCACCGTGTTATTAAAAAATAAATCTAATCTTTTACCTTCACCGCTACGAGCCGGCGGCGGGTTGTATTTCCATTCACCATTATGGTAAGCCATTTCAAACAAGGCGGTAAACAATTCCTGACCGCTGCCGCCAATAGATGACGACGCTTTCACAAATCTGTATTGGCCAAAATTCGAAGAATTCGAATCAACATCTAACACAAACATCGGAGCCGTAATTCCTTCATCCACAGCAGATGAAATCAAACCGCGCCAAAATCTATTTTCCGGACGATTTTTTCTTTCATTTTCACTCATCACCCCTTTATCATTCGTACCCCATTTATAATGAATTCCGTCAATAGTTTCTTCATTCACATACAAATCCGCGGCCGTAGGATCTTCTACCTCTGCCGCGCTAATAAGCCAATCTGTCAATAGAGTAGTACAATAACTCTGAAAGAAGTTAACAAATACATAGCCCAAGGTATCCTTTAAATATGTTTCCGTAATACTCGGCTTTTCATACCCTGCCATCTCAAGCTCAGCATTTTCTTTAACAAGGCTTTCACGATCTCTAAAAATAATTTCCTGACCGTTATTATTAGAATCTATCTTAACCATCATATCATTAATTAACGCCTGAACTAAAACCATAGCAAATATGCGTAAAGCGTCATTATCCATTTCTTCGGCTAAATACATACCCGCGCCCTGCACTAAACCGGCTTGAATAATTTCTCCCCACAACTGGCTTAACTGCGCACCGTTTGCCGCCTGCATAGAAAGATTTCCGCCCGCAGGTCCAACACTGTAAGATATCCTCGCGAAAGCGTTAGAAAACCTTTCACTCCAAGGCCCTTCCGATACAGATAAACCAGCTTTTTCAGTTCCTTTCGGCGGTTTTTGATCATTATCAGTAGAAGCCAACATATAATTATTAACAGCCTCGATACACCACCTCAGGCCCCAAATGCCCATTCGTAACACTTGCGCCAGAGCCGCCGGTAAATAACTTAAATAAGCAAAATTACCCGCGTTGCTAACACAGGCTTTTACTATTTCATCTAAAAATTCAATTAGCTGAGTTAAAATCTCGGCTATTCCATTAAGTATCTCTGAGACGATTTTATATACCCCATCAATAATTTCTCCTACAACAGGAATCATCCGTAATATAGTCATTGCTATAGTTATAATCCAGCTATCGCCTGACTGATATATCGAATCCATAAACCCATCACCAAACGCTTCCCACATACTATCCGGTTTATCGTTTTCCTCTTCCAACCTATGATCGTTACTGCCAGCCTCAACCGCATCTGAAGCGCTATCATTATCAAACTTATGCTGTATGTTATATGTCATAGCAGCTTTAGTTCCGGCAACCACCGCCGAAAACAGCGCCGCGCACAACGCCCCCACTAAAGCCGCCATCGGCGCCCCTAATGTTCCCGCGCTATAAATGGTAACTACCACCGCGATAACAATCGCGACAATTATAATAATTATTGTCCATACCCACCACATAAGACCTTTATCAACATCAATGTTTTCCTCTTCATAATCAATCATATCTTTATCACTTTGAACACGCGTAGTTTCAGCGCTGGAAGAAACAAATCCGCCTTCCAAATATGAAATAAACGATAACGGAAACAGCACAACACCAAGACAAAGGACTATCGCTGTCTCTGCTAAATCACCAATTATTTCTCCTAAATCACCGCCAATAAAATCTTCTACGGCTTCACCCAAATCATCAAAATCAACACCTAAAAACGTAGAGCTTGTCTCCTGATTCGAATAAGTATCAATCTCCTGACTGCAAATAGCTCCGCCTATATCCATAAAAGTCTCAGTTATTACATCCTGAACTTGAGTAGTAGTTTTCTTCGTAATACCTAAAAACCCGCTCTCTGTCTGTTTTCCATAATAATGGTTATGAGCATTCATCCACATAGCACAAAGAACAAGCGTGCCGAAGAAATACTTAAACTCCTGAACCGACTGATACCACAAATGATCATTAGACATACTTCCCGGACGGTAATACATCATCGTCTCAACCGCGGATTTACGCGGCCCGTTAAACTTCACAAAATTATGGGCAATATGAGCCCTTTCTTTATCATCCGTTTGAATAGTAGCGTAATACGCCGCTTCTTTTCCGCTAAACGAATTACGCAGCATGCCAAACTGAACCGAAGGTTTCTCTTCTTCCAGCCTAGCCCTATCCGCCCGTTCTGTTATACCGCGCCAAGCATTAGCCGCGGCTGTTGAATCACCAGCTGCTATCGCTTGGCAATATTCTTCAGTGTAATTATTGAACTTCTCATCTTCATCGGCAAAAACCACATCTTCACTGCCAACTTTCACTTCCACGCCGCTGCCGCCGGGAGCGATAGAAATTTGCGCATCACCATTTTCAATCGCGCGCAATAACTTATTATAATAATCCACTTTAGCCGTATCATACCACGCGTGATGAGCCGCTAAATCAGCTATCTGCCTTGTCACCCAATCAACAGCTTCATCTAAATTATCAAAGTTACCCCTAAGATACGGTTTATCAGCCCAACTCCAGGTCATAACAGAAAAACCAGCTACATCTAATATCTCCCAACGAATTGAAGATACCGTTCCCCAGCGAGGATCCCTTCCTACGGCTTCATCAACATACCCTTCCGTACTGCTAAGAACTAATCTATAATTACCTGTCGATAATACTGATTCCGTAATATGCGTAAAAATTTTACATCCATACGGTCCATACTCTTCTAATCCTTGATATTTATCAATAAGGCCTTCTTCAACAAACCGGTCATGATTAGCGTGCATAAACCGAACAAGACTAATCCAATTATAAGCCCCTGTTCCATAAGGTCCTAAATTATATTCACTAGATTTTTCTTCGCCGTCATCACTAGACCGCGGATTCAGCATAAACGCCTGTTTAAGATTATTCCATGCCTGATCAATTTTTGTATAATTTCCAACAAGCTCATAATATGTTGTATCATACTCTTGCGTCTCTTGGTTATACTGATACTTCACCGCGTAAAAATGCTTAATTGTCAAAGTTGTAGTAGCTCCAACCACTTTCTTAATAGTTCCCCCGTTGCTGTCTAGAACTAATTCATATTGTAAAGTTATCTTGCCATCCCTCACATAAACAGATCCGTCATAAGATTCACTGTACGTACCTAACTCATACCGTTTTCCTGTATTTTCATCTATATACCAGAAAGTATACGACCCAAGGTCAGTTTCACTACAATATGGCGGCGGATTATATTCAAACTGAAGATTAACCGTTCTTTCTTCATTCCCTATCACTAAAATTGGCCTATCGGCAGGATCTGTAAGCACGTATTCTGATTGATATGGCATATATGTTACTTCCTCAGCGTTCTCATCAATAAACTTGGGAGAAATCTCAAAAACAGGCGACACAATATATATATCCTGAACCGTCATGCGCCGGGAACTTACCGGCTGGCCAACAAACATATTCTTAATCGAGGTAAAATCTCCATCTCCAATTTCCCAATAACACGCCTTACCGGCCTTATCATAAGTAACCGCGTAATGATGAATAGATTTCGTCCCATCTTCTTCTAAAACATACCCTGTAACTAAAACTCCTCTCCCGGAAGCGTCACATAAAACCTGTTCTTTTTCTTCAAGAGCGTCTATTTCCTCCGGTAAAGTTTCTGTCTTATTTATGCTATCAACCGCTAACGCGTTATCATTTGCCGCCACACCATCGCTATCATCACTAACAAACAATACCGGTATTGTTCCATCAGGATTTGTCATCTCAACAGCATCATCATTCCACATTTCCAGTAGATCTGAATTAACCCCAAAATACGGTTTAGATTCATATCTATCTTTTTTCGTACTCAAATATTCTCCGTACTCATCATAGATAAAAGTAATATGATTTTTCTCTATATAATGTTCTTCAGGTAAATCTACCACGCTATCATTAAATTTTTGACCAAATTGATCTTCCGTTTCCACATAAATAGTTTCCTTATAACTGGCAATTTTCTCCCCTCTCTTACTGCCTTGTCCAACACGGCGATATTTACTATCTTCTACAATTCTCCATGTCGCCGAACCTACTCCCACTATCTTATCTTGACTAACTTCATTATACGCCCCTAAGATAGCTTCTCTATTCTCAACCCCGGCATCAATTAACTTTTCTTCTAAATCCTTACTATCAACAACATTCCAGACAATATAATCATTATAATCCCGAGGTTTTTCAATTATTTGCTCTTCCGTTAAAATATCAATATCTTCTTGAGAAATACCTCTATTTCCAAATTCCTCTTTAAGCGTAATTTTCTTTTCTTTAAATTCCTCACTTTTTGTCCTTGAAGAAACTACTTCAAACTTATCATCAAAATTAACATACTTAATATCATAAGTTGTATTTCTTTCTCTAATACAGCCTTCATTATTATCTCCCTTTAAACTTAAATCATAATTTAACGTAACCATTCCGCCGTCTTTATCGCTGTTAAACATATTATTATCATTATCAATATCTGTTGTGATATCTAATCCATTAACCTTTGCTACGATATACGCCATTGGACTAGAAAACCAAGTAGACTTAATTTCTGTTATCTGAAAAGCCTGACCCTCAAATTCACCCTCATCTTCATCCGTAGAAGAATAATACTGATTAAATAAAAATTTAGTTTCGATTTTGTTATCTCTCTTACTTTTATAAGTTCTTAACCTTGTCACCTTAGTAGAACTACCCCATAATCCACACTTTCTTCCCGTTCCCCCAGTATGTGAACTAGATACCCCTACACATACACCCGCTTCCGGATCACTTATACTGCTTTCATACATATCCCTAACATCTCTTGCGGAAATTGCTCCTTGAGATTCTGACCAATACTGATACTCATGAGTATCTGAATGACAAAAATGCTCCGTTGTTATATCTTTAGTATAATCATCCGTCATAATCATATACATCGGACTTTGTTCAGTCACCACGCAAGAAAGTAAAGGTTTCGTTGAATCTGGATCAGCCGCGCCTAGATTAGCATACATATCATTTCTAATTTTATCATCTGCCTCACCGGTAATCGCTTTTACTCCGGCAATGATTTCCGCCTCATTAGCTTTTATCTCATCTATAGAAAAATAATTATGCCCTTTAAGGGTTTTCGAATCAATAACAACTAAATTATAGTCACGCGATAAAAAATACTTAGTTTCCTTTTCTTGATAATCAACTAATCCGCCGGCATCATTATACGTATACTCTATACTTTCTGAATAGGTAAACTCTCCTATATTACTCATTGCTTCCACTAACCCCATATTTAAATCCGCGGCATTATTTAAATTTAAATACGGATTTGCCCCGGATAAAATTTGACTAAACGGTGTATGTTCTTCAATAACACCCCCGTCTTCTTCTTCAGAATTTACAAATTCAATAACTTCTGAATTATTAAGCATATAACCAATCACTGCCTTAAAATCACTAATTGTCATATTTTTAATAGTTTCTTCAAAATCAGCAAATCCCGGATGAAAATCTTCTTTCACCTGAGCCAACATTGCCGGTAATTCATTTGCAAATCTCTGCAAACTTAAATCAATTTTGTTATAATTCTTTACATCCGGATCATCTGACAACTCTTCCACAAATACCTTATAACAATCTATATTATCAATTCCGGTTTGTCCTCCCGCTACCCACAATACATCCCCTTTCTGTTCAATTGCACCCAAACTAGTGCTTGACCACCTCACATTACGCCGAAACGGTTTACCTTCCGGCGCAAATTCTATCCCTAAATAAACCAAATATGATAACATATTAGTTATCTGTCTCGATAATTTGCTCCTAGTTAACAAATCTTTAACTTCCTGCGGCCAATTCGCCTCATCTTCAGGAAAAAACTGCTCTCCATTAAAATGCTCACTTACTCTAGCTGTCAACGCTAAAACAATAGGCCCATAATCAATATTAAAGCTTAATTTTTTATTATCTATAATTGCTCCTAAATTATTAAACTGAACATATTTCCAAGTTTTAGCAATAAAATCTGATTGCCATATACAAACATCAATTTTAAACTCTTCTTCTCCCGGCGTACCGCTCAAAAGATAAGTTTCCTGCAAAAAATCATGCGGACGCTCAACAATTGAAACCATCTTCCCTCTACTATAATTCCTATCCCACATAAACTCTTGACCCAAAATATAACCTTCTTCTTTATTAATTCCCTGCTTCACTAAAAAATCTTTTACATAATCTAAATCACTTTGATCTGCCTGCGTACCTTCTTGAATTCCTCTTAACATTAAAAGTAAAAGATCTAAATTCCCCATATCTGTTCTTGACTGAAGACCTTCGTTATCCAACTCATTAAAAAAACAACTAAAATCAACGACATATAATTCACCATCAATAAAAATAAAAGCCGTAATATAACGCATATCATTTATTGAAATTTCATAGCTAAAATAATCATCCAGCCAATTTGACGTAGTATATCCCGGATCCATACCCCAAGCATCAGTAAATACAATATTCACATTTGAGCCAACCGCTCCGGCTTTTATATCTTTCATTTCAGGATTAGTAAGTTTTCTCGGTCCTGCTTCCGATTCCTTTACACTGCCGCGAGTTGCTAACCCTGTACCCTGCCAATAACAAGTATCTCCCTCTTCAGTAGTAAAACGGTAAGAAATATTACCTTCATCAGTAGTAACCGTATCAGCAATGGCTTTAACTTCTTCGCCATTACTTATATAGGTAAAAGCGCCTGTTTCTAAATTAACATCAACTACCCTGATATAATGCCCACGGCCATCAGCAAGAGTAACATGAGCTATAAATACACCGTCTCGTGCTAACGTATCAGCAATATTTTCCAGATTTAAACCTGTAAATCCGTCTAAATCATACCCTAAAATACCCGCGTTTTCCTGTAGATTATCCATAGTAGTCATGCCATCGCTGTCAATCAAAGGATTGGCGGCAACTGGTAAGTCTCCATTAGGAGTTAACCCCTCTAATATATAGGTAGCACAATTTGCATCATTTACATTGAAAATAGTAGTTATAGGATTTATGGAAGTGCTTATAGGAAGAGTATCATTAACTGTATCATTAGTAGGCGGTCCGCGGGAACTAATACTAGTATAGGTAATCTGATTAAGAACCGTATCAGGATTTAAACCAAAGCTTCCCTCTGGACAATCATTATTTACTTCATTTAGATAGAAGAATAGAGTTGTTTGGTCGTTGGCAGGATTAACTGTATCAACAATATCAAAAACAATATCATTTTTTTGAGGAAGTTCGCTGGCAGGAGGACCATTACTAGGCATTATATTGTTATATATATCAATTGGTTTTTTACTATCTGTGTTTTCTATTGTAAAAAGGCTATTTGTGTTCAATACTGGAGAATACCCTTGAGAAACCATATCATATTGAGAACCAGCATATTCCTGCTGATATCCGCCGATATCATCGCTGATAGGAACCTCTGATACACTCGCTCCCACACCGACTAAATTATCAACAATATCATCATTATTTGAATTGGCCAATACGTCTTCATTTGCCGGCGCAATATCTTCATAAACTACTGATTCCGGCTCTACTGTAATAACAGGCACCTCTGTATCAGCATCAGCAACAATCTGCTCAGCCGCTTCCACAACACGCTGATCTTGGCAATAATAAAAATACGTTGTTAATACTTCTAAATAATCATTAATTACACCTTGATTTTGAGTTAAGACATTATCATTTGTAATAATACTACCATCAGAAACATCAGTATCACCAACAGTATCATCATTCTCTTCTATGCCAAATTCGCCCTGTTTTCCTCTAATCGGAGCCACAGGCAAAACCGCGACAAAAGGCTCAGAGGTCGGTAAAACTGCTGTGGTTGCCTGATTTTCTACATCAGAAACTTGTGTATCAATCCCATAAATCCTAGCAACGAATTCCATAAAATTAGTTCGTTCCTGCGCGGAAAGGTCAATAACAACCGGGGACTGCTTAATTTGTGTAATCACAGCTTCCGCGGCTATTGTGCTAGGATCACCATTTAACTGTCTCATTAATCGCCACATAACCGTATCATCAGCACTTGCCGACGGAAGAAGAAGATTTATAATTCCCTGAAACAATCCTTTTAAACTGCTTTTATTCGTAGATGCCTTCGGCGAAAAACGTTCAGAAAGCTGTTTATATACTTGAAATAAAAGTTCGGGATTAGTCTTTAATTCTGTGATTTCTTCTTGCGTAAAGGGTAATTTAGATAATTCTTCAATGATTTTATCTATTGGAAGGAGATTCTTTAAATTCTGAATATTGGCCTTTGCAAGAAGAGGAATATCTAAACTGCCGCTTCTAGCCCAGGCAACATTAGATATAATAAGCGAAAAAGACAAAAATAACGCGATAATCCTCATCCAAGGTTTAACCCGCGGTTTCTGCAAATCGCTTACAGACAAAAAGCCGTCCTCTTGATTATTCTTATTAGAAAAATCTTGAGGATTTAAATTATTTATATTATTAGGTCTTCCCTCGCCCATATCTTTTTTACTTCCGGCATAAAAAAAAGCCGGGTTACCTTTTGAGGTAACCCGGCTATCCTGAATCAATTTTGTACCGAAAGACGATAGATGTCCGTTCTCTACATCGCTCGGACGATAAACGTTCTTATACTCTCGTTTTTCGTCCTTCGTCTTACATCCTTCGTTACTAGGACCCGTGGCTTTGCGCCTCCCGATTACTCGAGATTTGCCATTTCTGAAAAAGCGTTAAACTCTAATTATTGTTGTCAAATCGTAGTTAAATATACCACACTAATCTAATGTTTTCAAGCAAAAATAAGCTTTTTTTTAAAAAAAATTCAATATTTTACTAAATGATATTGTTATGATTCGGCTTGATATCGTTATGATATTGTTATGATATCATTGTGATGCTGTATCATACAAATTCACCACCTAAAAAGATCCTCATATAACCATATCATAACCATGGTAGACGTCCCTAAAGGAGGGCCCTATAAAAAATTTTAAAAATTTGAAAGAAAAACACCTTCTCATTCGTCTATTATATAAGAGGGTGAAATTCACAATGAAAAACAGAAAAAAGAACAGATTGCTTGGATATGATTATCGGCAATATGGCTATTATTTTGTAACCATTTGTAGCAACAATAGGATCAAATGGTTTGGAAATATTGAAAATAACCATATGGTTTTAAATCTATCTGGGCAAATTGTTCGACAACAATTGCAATGGTTAGAAAAAAGGTATTCGTATATAAAATTAGATGAATACATTATTATGCCCAATCATATACATGGAATAATAATTATAAAAAATTATGTAGGGAACGGTCGCGACCGTTCCCTACAACAAATAAAATCATTATCATCAATAATAGGCGCGTTTAAAACAACGTCGTCAAAATTAATCCATCGAAATAAATTATTAGAATTCAAATGGCAAAAATCATTTCATGATCATATAATCAGAAACGATAAATCATTACACCAAATCCGCGAATATATTATAAATAACCCTCTGAATTGGAATAACGATGAAAATAATATTATTCCAAAATATAGTAAGGACGGTATCTCCAAAAAGCCCCTCCCGACAATAAAAAACCGGCTATTTTGAAATAGCCGGAATTATAATCATCTAGTTTTAGGTATAATTTTAATTTGGCTGGAGATATTCAGATATTACGTTTTCTTTAGGATTAGCTTCCTGAACCGCTTCCACTCCCGATTCAGATATTAAATCCCGCCAGTTATAAATAAATACTTTTCCTTCTTTTCCCGCTACGGCTAAGTATTTACCATTATTAGAAAAAGCAAAATCAAATATCGGCTGACTTGAAAACACAGGTATCAATTTAATCAATTTCATTGTGGAAAGATCCCAAATACGTAAATCACCAAACTGACTCGATGTAACAAAAAACTTATCATCTCTAGAAAAACCTACTCTGGTCACCCATCCCTTATGAATATAATACAGTATCGGCTCATCTGATAGAAGCAATTTTCCTTTCTTGAAATCTAGGCGCCAAAGATTAGCAATATTATCCGCGCCGCCGGAAGCAAGAAACCCTCCCTTGGGAGAAAATTTGGCGTCTAACACTATATGCATATGCGCCTCTAAGATTTTTTGCGTATCTTTAGTTCCTATAGGCCATATACGTATTTCTTTATCTTTACCTGAAGAAACTAAATATTTATTATTTGGATGAAACGATACCGAATACACACTACCTTGATGTCCCGTTAAAGACGTGACATGATAAAACCCGCCATCTTTAGCCTCCCAAAGCTCAATTAAATTGTCTAAATTAGCTGACGCCAATATACTATTATCCGGCGAGAATTGAAGAGCATCTATCGTTCCTGTATAAGCGCGAATTGTTTTTACCAAACTTTTACTGGCAATATCCCAAACTTTAATAAACTGGTCTGCCCCGCCGGAAGCAAGATACTTACCGTCGGATGAAAACGCGACAGCATAAGCTTCTTTAGCGTGTCCCGCTAAAGTAAAACCTAATGAAAACCGCTTCTTAGTTTCCCACAATTTTATGCCACCACTTCTATCGGCTGTAACTAAAAATTCATCATTTTTGGGAGAAAACGCTACTGCCAATACAGGAAAATCTAACGTTACTTCTCCTACATGAGGAATTTTTCGTAAAATCCCCGCTTCAGCCATTATTGTATCCAAGCTTTGTTTTCTAGCCGCGCCGACAACTGTGTCCCCAGAATCTTGAGAAAACACTCCTCTCTCTGAAAGCAAAAAAAAGAGACTGACCAATATACCGATAAAAACAAACAAAAATATGTTTTTTCTAATCTTATAAATTTCCATACCACCCCTCCATCTTTTTCAATTCTTCCGTCTTCTGGTTTCTATACTCTGGTTTCTGATTACTCTATATTATATCCCATACTCTTCCAATCCTAAAATTCTTAGTTTTCTTCCGTCTTCTACTTCCCCATGAGCCTCTAAAACTATAATATCCGATTCCTTTATGCCGCTTAAAATCTGAGTATAATCCGGACCCATATAACCTATTTTCACTTCTCTAAAGGTTATAGTTCCACTGCCTTCTCCTCGTTTAATTTTTTCTAAATCAATACCTTGATCTAATTTAACCACAGGAATAACAACAACATCCGGCGTCATTTGTAACAAGCTCATTGTTGGAACCATTATTTCTGAATCGAATTTTGCTAGAAGAATCGAAACCTGCGCGAACATCCCAGGAAGAAGAACTTTTTCTTCATCCACAATATTAACCTCGGCTTTCATTGTCCGGCTTCTTCCTTCAACAATAGGATAAAGATTACCTACTTTACCAATGAATTCTTTATTAGGATAAGCGTCTACTTTAATTACCGCTGTCTGTCCAATAGAAGCTTTATGAATATCACGTTCCACAACACCAACCTCGGCATATACATCTTTAAGCCCTAACAAGTTTACTACAATATCCCGCGGTGTAAAAAATTCTCCCTCTTCAGCATCCCGCGATCCAACTATACCGTCTATCGGCGAGCGTAACTCTGTTTTTTCTAGCGAAGACGTGGCCATCTTAAATTCCTCTTGAGACACTCTTACCTTAGCCCGTTCACTTTCAATCCGTAGCTTAACTTCTTGTAATTTGCTTTCTATTATCGCTCCTTTGTCATATAATAAAGTATTTAACTCCAGCTCCTTTTCAGCTGCCCCTAACGCCGCGGTATCAGAGTCCAGTTTACCTTGAGCACGAGCTATCGCTAATAGTGAATCCTTCTTATTAAGTATCGCGATAATTTCTCCTTCTTTTACGCGGTCGCCTTCTTTTACCATAATTTTATCAATAACCCCTTCTTTTTCAAACCTCATCTTAATTTCTTTCGAGCTTTTAATATCTCCCGTTACTGGTAACGCGTTTTCATACCTTACCTTTTTCACGTTAAATACCCTCGCCGGCAAAGGCGGTTCCTGACTAACTTCTTCTCCCTGCTGCAACAGCTTACCCAAAATACCCTGAATTTTTTCTTCTTTCGAGGCTTTTTCATCTTCATGATATTTTTTTTGTTCCTCTAGCATCTCCAGCAAAGAAATATCCTCTTCTCCCTCGCCATTTGTTTCATCCGCTAAATTAGAGTCTTCTTCTACCACGTATCCCGAAGCATATTCTTCAGTGTCAACTGAAACAGATTCTATCTCTTTTCCCCTATTTACTCGTTGAGCCCTTTGAGATGAATCCCATAAAACTAACACCGCAAAAATAACTATAATCACCACAAAAACAAAAAATAATTTCTTTTTCTCATTCATAACTTTTCTCTCCCTTAAATATTACTGATTAATCTTTCTTACAGATTTGTGTATTTTCAACAAACGGGAATAACCCTAAGGAATAAGATGTGGTATTATCTAAACTCGCTAAAGAAATCAGATAACTTACCTTAGCACGAATTAATGCCAATCGCTTACGTATATAATCCGCCCTAGCCTTAACTATTTCTGAAAGATTGGCTTTTCCTATTTTAAATGCTTCTTTTTTTAAATCTAAATTCACACTGCTAAATTTAGCCTCAAATAAAGCAACCTCATATTCATCATAAGACTGCTGATACTCTAAAAAACTTTTTCTAGTATCAAAAACTACTTCCTGTTTATTCCTAGATAAATTACTCAAATTTTGAGAGTACGCGATATCGGCTTCTTTTTTCTGCACATAATACTGTAACTTATCCATAATACCTAATTTTGCCGAATACGTTGTTGACGCGACTTTTCGAGAAATCTCTGTTACGTCTTTAGAACTTATTCTTTCATCAGAACTGGATACTTCAAAAGAATTACCGCCAAACAGCCATGTAACAACGCCCATCATCTTCCATTCTTCACCTAAATTTAAATCTTGCTCAGAAAAAGCCTCACCTGAAGCGCCATAAGAAGTAACAACATCAAACCGGGGCGCGCTTTCACTACTGGCAATATCTCTAGCGTATTTCGCTGATTCTAAACTTATTTCCCACAACTTAACATCAGGTTTATTTTCTAATGCTAGCTTTATACACCGGTCAACATCAATATCTATTTCCCCCAACAATGGGATTTCCTTCTCTATAAAAGCAATCTTTTCTTCCGGCGGTAAATTCATAGCCGCGCGCAACTTTGCTTTTGACAATATAAGTTCATTATTAGTTTGTCCTATCATGTTTAAGGTTCGTTTATTTTCTGCTTCTATTTCCATAAACTCAATTCGGGAAATAGCTTTGACTTCATAAATATCTTTAGCTAAATTAAAATCACGGCTGATATTTTCTTTAAAAGAAGATAACTCTTCCAACTCTTCATTCTTTCCTAAAATATTAACATAAGACCTAACAACCTCTAATTTCAATTCCTGCAAAGTCTTTTTATATTCATTCTCCGCTACTTCAAGATTTAATTTTTCTTTACGAAAAGTTTTAGCGGTTTTACCTCGATCATAAAGATTATGTCTTAATTGAATAGCATAAGCCTGGCTTTCATAAGGATCGGTTATAGTATTGCCTTCGGAAACACTATACTGCATTTCCATTTTTGGAAATAAATTTCTCCTAGATTCATTTATTTTCAAACGCGCTAAGCCCAACTGCTGCCGCGCTACTTTCGCGGGATCAGACTTATCTAACGCTTCCTTGAATAATCTTTCAGCTTCCGTAACTACTCCTCTTATTTTACCCTCCTCTCCTATAAATTCTCTACCCACAGAAGTTTCGGATAACATCATTTCTGGTTGTCCACTGGGTTTACTCTTCCCAACCTTTGCGCTGATATCTACCTTATGTTCTCCCGAATCTATCATAGATTGATCATTCATCTTGATATCGCTTTTACACCTCGCTTTCTCAATTTCATCATCTATTAGCTTCTTTCTTCTACTTTCGTCTTTCCCTTCTATCTCTATCTCCCCTGCCCCTATTCTCTCTTCTCCATCTCCTCTCCTATCTCCTATCTCCTGCTTGCCCTCCGTAGCCTTGGCGAAGGAGGGTCTTCGGTCTTCAGTCTGACATCCCACAACTTCTATAGGCAACCTCATTGTTAACTTAGTTCCTTGGGAAGCCGGCAACGGTGGATATGGTGATAACGCTTTGACCAAATTCTTAGCTTCCCAATCAAAATCGGGTACGCCGGAACTGTTTACCACTCTGACTAAATATATCTTGCCGCTAGATAAAATGCTAACCTCTAAAACAGTACGTATTTTACCCGCGGGAATAGTTGAGTGAGGAAACTGACTATATTGGATATGATTAGCTATTCTTCGCGAAACCGTAGATACATAATCAGTTACATCATCTTCGGCAAAAGATAACGACATACCGCCTAAAAAAACAAAACCAGTAACCGCCAGAACAATAAAAGCATTCTTTATTTTTTTCATATTATAAATTTATTTTATCCAGATATCGCCCACATGTCAATCTCATCGACGTAAAAAGAAACCAGTAACCAGTTTACAGAAACCAGAAAATTGCCCAAATCAACTATTTAATAAACCTCTCAGCATACTTGTAATTTCTCTAACAGCTAACCTTAACTCTAAATAACATTGTTCCTCTATCAAATTCTGTCTTTTTAAAACATTAAGAACAGACGCACATTCTCTTGCAGAATCAGAAGAAATATCAAAATATCTATTCTTTTCTTTTTTAGATTTCTTACCATTTCCCTCTGCTATATTATTAGCAATAGATAATGCCGCTCTAATAAAATTATTACCAATAGAATATTTATAATCGATTTTTAATCGTTTATATATTTCAAATACTTTGTCTATAAAAACTAACGTCTTCTGATATACTTTTAAATTTTCAAAATCAAATCTAAACTCTTCCATTCCTATTTGCTCTCTCTTCTCTCTTGTTCTCTGGTTTCTGTACTCTGGTTTCTGGTTTCTAATAAAAAATATCTCCCCGGCCCAGAAGGGCCATGCGGCATTATAAATCCTTTATCCTGCATTTCCTTTAAATCACGCGCCGCTGTTGGAGTAGAAACATCAAATTTATCAGAATACTCTTTTCTTGTAATTTTTTGATTTTCTTTTAAATATTCTAATGTTTTTCTTTGTCGGTCATTTAAATCTAAGATTCGCGTAGCCTCATTTTTACTAACTTCAGCCACCGGAGATTTTTCTTCTAGCACAGGTTCATTTACTGATTCCTTACTCTGAAGTTGTTTTCTTAAAGATTCTATTTCCCTATTTAAATCCTCAATCTTTTTTGACAATTCTTCATTTTTTTTAATCATTTCCTCATCTACCGACTCTTGGATAGGTTGCTCTTCTCTTTCTTTAATCTGCCGCTGTAATTCATCATTTCTACCCACAGCTTCCTTTAACTTAGCCGCTACTTGCTCAAGCTTTACCGCCTGTTCCTTTATTTTCTGTTTGCTCTGCTCCGGATCCGGCGCTTGCGCTGCCTGAGCTTGGTAATCTTTAATTTTTTCGTCTTTATTTTTTAACTCTTCTCTTACTTTATCCAGCTGACTCTGGCTTTCCTGAATTTTTGCCTGCATTAAGTCCTCTTTCTTAATAAGTAACTCTTTTTCTTCTTTTAATTTCGCTGACGCGATCTGCGCTTCTTTCGTTCTTATCTCTAACTCGCTCAATGCTTTACGTAACTCTTCCTCTTTAGTTTTTAACTTGTCGACGGTAGTTTTAAGCTCAGTTTGTAGAGAACCTAATTTAGAATCAAATCCTGCTTTATTAGCGTCTATTTTATTTAATTGATCCTGAAGCTGGATAACTTTAGCTTCATGAGAATTCTTCTCAACTGTTACATCCTGAAGTTGATTCCTTAAATTATCTACATTCAAATTAGCATCGTTACATGCTTGATCTTTTTCCTGTAGCTGCTTCTTTAGTATTTCTAATTCCTCGGATAAAGAATTTATTTGCTCTCCAGCCGCTGATTCCTGTTCATTATAAGATTCTTTCGTTTCTTCTCGAGCATGTTTTATATTATCTTCCCGCGAAGACTCCCTTTCCTCAGCAGATTTCTCTTCGGGGAAAAAAATATAGTACAACATAACAATCGCGCCCGCCCCAACTAATAATACAAGAATAAAAAACAAAATATTTTTCCTTTTCTTTTTATAGAAACCAGTAACCAGTTTACAGAAACCAGAATTAAATTTTTATTAATTTCCTCTGGTTATTCTTTCTTCTTTTACATTCTCTGGTTTCTGGTTACTTAACTACATTCTACCCAACAACTTACACCTTATCAATCAAAAAATATATTTTATTATTATTTTTAATCAAAGAGATCGAGGCTTAATGAAAGAAAATATCTTTTTTATATCCTCTGCCATCATATAAATAGATGGAATAATAAAAAGCGTTAAAAAAGTAGAAGTTATCATACCCCCTACAACTGTTACTGCCAACGGCCGCCAAAGAGAAGAAGTTCCTCCTCTTTGAAAAATTAACGGAATCATTGTTAAAATGGTAGTTAAACTTGTCATAAGAATCGGGCGCAGCCGCCAAACGACTGCCTTAATTATAGATTCTCGCGCTCCAAAAAAACTATTATTTTTTAAACCTTTATACGCGCCTACGCCGCGCAGCCGGTTAATATAATCTATCAGAATAATAGCATTGTTTACTACTATCCCTATAAGAATAACCGAGCCTATATATACGCCTAAACCTATAGGTTCTCCTGATAAACGCAACCCTATTCCTACCCCAATTATAGCCATGGGCACAGAACTTAACACAATAAATGGTTGAGTATATGATTCAAACACAGAAGCTAATACAAGATATACTAAAAATAGCGCTAAAAACATCGCCTGAGTTAACTCTCGTTGATTACGTATCATTTTATCGTAATCACCGCCAAAACTATAATGATAATCTTTAGGAAAATCCATTCCGGCAAGCGCCTCATTTACTAAATCAGCGGATTCACTCAATGACAGCTTACCTGAATCAGCGCTTACCTGAACCATTCTTTCTTTATTTTTACGCCAAATTTCCGCGGGACCAACGCCAGATTTCACCTCAGCTATCTGCTGTAAATATACCATAGTATTATCCTTTCCTCTCAATGAAAGGTTATAAATATCAGTTAACGTGTCTCTAAACCCTTTTTCCAACCGCGCTATAGTTTCAATTTGACGCGTCCCTTCGCCTTCAAAGCTGCCAATTCCTCCCATCGCCGCGGAAAGTTTTTTAGTCTCCTGATGAACTAACTCGTTTCCGTAATTTTTTATCGTGGGTAAATTCTTAACTTCCGAACTCTGCGTCTTAAGCATTACTCCTTCGGCGGATGAAGCATGAAACCGTGTAGCAATCAACCCACGCAATTTAGCGTGCAAAATATTAGAAACATCCAGCATTGTAAGACCGTATAAAGCTAATTTATTTCTATCAAACAAAATATGAACTTCCGGCCGGCCGCTGCGCATCCTTAACTTAACATCATTAAACTTACCCGTACTCTGAATTAATCCTCCTATTTGCTGGGCTAAACTTTTCAGCAATTCATAATCCGGGCCAAAAACTTCAACCATTATTTCCTTTCTACCAACAGATTCCGGCTGCTGCGCGTATACAAACGCCGGGTCCATATCTTTTGTTTTCTGTCGTATCTCTTCAATAATCTCATCAACCCCGCGCTTAGAGGAAGAAGGTTTTAACTCAACATAAATTTGTGAAGACCACCCTTTAATTCTTGAAGTGTGATTTTTTATTTCCGGGATACTATCTAAAATCGCCTCAACTTTCGTTACTACATCGTCGGAAATCTCTATCTTTGTACCTGACGGCATCTGAACGTACACAGTAAACCTACTCTGTTCGGCTATCCCTATAAACTCACGTCCCAACCGAGACATCTGAATAAATACTATTATTAGTAAAATAACTGTTCCCGCGATAAATAGATATCTTTTTCCTAACACAAAATTTATGCATTTCTTATATCCTCCTACTAAATCATTAAAACGATATCGTTCTATAATTTTGTAAATTTTGTGAAACCAAATTTTACTGTTTTTTCTCTCATCATTATTAGGTTCAATGACTTGTAATAATTCTTTATCCTCTCTTTTATTTTTTCTTCCCAAATTACCCTTCTTTGTTGATATTCGAGAAGCCAACAAAGGAACCAGTGTAAAAGAAAAAAATAAAGACGCGAATAACGAGAACACTACCGTTAACGCCAACCCACTGTACAAACGTTTAATTTCTTTATTCACAAAAAATAAAGGTAAAAACACAACAATAGTTGTAAGCGTTGAAGCGGCTATCGCGATTAATACTTCGCTGGAACCTTCTTCAGCGGTTGTTTTTAAATCCTCTGATTCGCTCTGTTTATCAGCTTCCCTTAATTCCTCTCTTTTTTTAAAAATGTTCTCAAGAACAACAATGGAACTATCCACTAATATTCCTATCCCTAAAGCTATTCCGCTTAAAGTAACAACATTAATACTAATTCCGCTAAGATACATTAAAGAAAAGGCCGTTATTACTGAAAAAGGAATAGTTAAAGCGACGACTAAAGTATATTTGAAGTTACGTAAAAAAAGCCATAGCACAATCATCGTTAAAAACGCGCCGATATATAAAGCGTGACGCACGGTCGTAATTGCCTGTTTAATGTAATCAGCATGATTAAAATATGGGCGCGTATTTACATCTTGGGGCAAACTTTTCTTCAATTTAGCTAACTCTTTTTCTACTTCTTCAACAACTTTAATAGTGTTGGCTCCCGACGCTTTTTGAATATACAATGATACTGACGGTTCAGAATTCACTCTTGCCAAAGCATGAGGATCTAAATAAGAAACACTCACCTTAGCCAAATCTCTTATTCTAACCATATGAGCTTCCCCGCCGGGATTAATTGGCAAATCTTTTATGTCATCTAAAGAAACAAACTGTCCTACAGTTCTTACTAAATATGTTGTTGAACCGCGTTTTACGTCTCCCGCGACTAAATTCAAATTATTTACGTTTAGCGCCTGGATAACATCATCTATGGTAATTCCGTGAGACCGTAACGCGACTTCGTTTAACTCAACAAAAATTTTCTCTTCCCTTCCTCCACCAACCTCAACTTTCGCCACGCCCTCAATACGAGAAAAACGGCTTTTCATTTTGCTTTCGGCTAACCGACGCAACTCCTCAACCGTTCTTATAGGACTGGTTACACCCAAAATAACTACCGGTACCTGTGAATACTCATATTTAGCTATAACGGGGCGCTCAACTTCTTTAGGCAAACTCTCCTGCACCTGAGAAAAATGCTCCCTTACTTCTACTACCGCGTAATCTAAATTAATTTCCGGTTTAAAATAAAGGATAATTCGGCACTCGCCTTCTTCTGAAATTGTAATAATATCTTCTAACCCATCGATAACTGATAACGCGTCTTCTAAAGGCTTTGCTATTCTATCCTCTACTTCCTGAGGGCTAACCCCTCCTCTAATACGTAAATCAACAGAGATATTTCCAATTTCTACATTAGGTTTCAATTCTACCGGCAGGCGAAAAAGAGCAAAGAGCCCTAAAAGAAGAAAAATCAAAAACACCATGGAAATGGCAATTGGTCTACGTATAGATAATTTAGGTAGATTCATAATTATTTAAAAGGGTCAAGGGGCAGGGGGCAAGGGGCAAGAAAAATTTAAGATTTCAAAGACTTAATTAACCCCTTTAATAACCGGCCTACTTCTTGACGTCTATCATTAATCATTTTGTATATTTCAATATTTATATAACCTAAATCTTTAGAAAATAAAAAATACGTTTCCACTTCACCTAATGACCCTTTTGCTATCATCAAAAACTGAATATATTCTTTACGATACTGCCTTTCATACCCCTCTGCTATATTAGCAACAACCGATATAGCGGCCCTTCTCAATTGAGAAACTAAACCATACTGTTCACTCCTAGGATAATCACGCGTAATTTTATATACTTCTAACGCCAATTCATATGCTTTCTTCCATACAATTAACTTCTTAAAACCCTTCTCCATTTCTTTCTCTCTATATTTTTCTCTCTTAACCATCTCTATATTCTTCTTCCTTGACCCTTGCCCCCTGACCCTTGCCCCTATTTATAAATGCTGTAACAGAATCATACAGCACAGGGACGAACAAAAGCGTTAGGAACGTGGACGAAAGCAAACCTCCAATTACAGTAATAGCCATAGGAGCCCGTAATTCAGAACCTTCACCAATACCTATAGCAAGAGGTATCATTCCTAAGACAGTGGTGAAAGTCGTCATAAGAATAGGACGTAGCCGATGCTGACTGGCTTCTAAAATAACTTCTTTTAAAGGCAAATTCTTTTTCTTTAAATGGTTCATATAATCCACTAAAACTATCCCGTTATTTACAACAATCCCGCCCAACATAATAGCGCCCAAAAGAGCGACTACATTCAAAGAAGTAGAAGTTAACTTCAACGCGACGCTTATGCCTATAAGAGAAAGAGGAACTGTAAACATAATAATAAACGGCTGCCATAACGACTCAAATTGCGCCGCCATAATCATATAAATTAAAAGAATCGCTAATAAAAAAGCAAACTTCATGCTGTTAAATGATTCCCGCATACGAACGCTCTCACCAGAAAGGCCTACGTTATATCCTAACGGAATATTTAATTTCTCTACTATACCGGTTAACTGCGTATTAATTTCGCTAACACTGCGTCCATATAAATTAGCATTAACAGATATTGTACGGCGCTGGTCTATCCGTTTAATTTCTGTGGGGCCTCTGCCTTTCGCAAGACGGGCAACCTGATAAAGAGGAACCATAACATTCCTATACGCCGTCCTAATACCTAAAGATCTGATTCGGGATAAATTCTTTCTATCTTCTTCCTGCAAACGTACTCTAATATCTATAGGATGCGTTACATCCTCCTTAAACTTAGTAAAAACTCTTCCCTTAATGGCAGTATGCGCGGTTAACGCGATATCCTGAGTAGATAAACCTAACAAAGAAGCTTGGTCTTTAAGTATATATATTTTTGTTTCGGGAGAAGAAGGGACCCTATCATCTTCTATACTATAAACGCCTTTTATCGAAGATAGTTCTTTTTTTATCTGATCAGCTACATCGCCCATCTGTAAAAGGTTCTCCCCTTTTATTTCAATTTGAATAGGTTTATCCTCAAACGCTTCCTTCAAAACACTTTCCTGCAAAACATACTCTAACTGAGCGCCGATTAAATGTTTTTCTTTCATAATATCCCGCAAACGTTGAATAACGTCTTGCGTGGAAAACAACGAAACAGCTTCCTTTTCCTTTAATTCTTTATAGGAATACAGCTTCACCATAATTTCGCCCTCATAAGAAGCCAAAGTTTGCACCGCTTTTTCCGTGGGGTTATCTTTATCCGAACCTACTTTTATACTAACATCTTTAACTTCTTTTATTTCATTGAGAAGAACTTCCTCCACCATACGCACAGCGTTATCAGTAACTTCTAAACTTGTTCCCGGCTCCATGGTAAGTTTTATTATAAACTGCCGCTGATCAAGCCGAGGCAAAAATTCGCTGGGCACAGTTTTTAAAATCACCAAGCTTAAAAGAAATAATCCTATAACAACAAATACAAGAATCGCTTTATTATCTAAAGTTTTTGATAAAAGACGGCGGTATAAATTATCAATTCCATTAAAAAGGAGATCAACTTTTGCTTGGCCGTCTTTGCTTTCTTTAATTCCACCGCCTAAAGAAGAAAGCATCGGCACCAACATCAACGCTATCAATAACGACGAAACCAAAGAAAAGGTTACCGTAAACGCCAATTGCTTAAAAAGCTGTCCGGCTATACCGGAAAGAAACATCATCGGAAAAAATACGCACACTGTTGTGAGAGTGGAAGAGATAATTGCTCCTTTCATCTGAAAAGACGCCTGAGACACAAGCGATAACGCTTCTTGCTTTGAGAGTTTTTTGTCCTGTTTTGATCTTTCCTGCTGCCGGCGAAAAATATTTTCAAGAACAACAATAGAGTTATCCACTAACATTCCTACTCCTAATGCCAACCCTCCTAAAGAAATCATGTTCAAAGAAATATTCCTGGAAAACATCAATATAAACACACCCATAATTGATATAGGAATAGCTGTAGCAATAATTAAAGAAATCTTAAGGTTCCTTAAAAAAACGAGTAAAACTAGAAAAGCCAAAACCCCGCCGCCTATGGCAGCGTTCCTAACTCCTTTTATCGAATTCGCGACATACACCGACTCATCATAAGCAATATCCAACTTTACGTCTAAAGATGGATTTTTATTCATTCGATACACTTCTTCTTTAACCCTCTCACAAACGTCTATTACATTAGCGCCAGACTGTCTCTTAATTGAAATAGATATGTTTTCAACACCATTATGGCGGGAAATACTTTCTTTTTCTTTAGCTACATTTTTTACCTGAGCGATATCACTTAGCCGAACTAACCGGGCAGTTTTCTCCTGAAGCTCATCCTTAATGCCAAGTTGGCGTTCTCTCTGCTCTTCTTCAGTTTCAGGAACATCCACTAAAACTGTTAACTCACTGATTTCATCTAACGTCTCAAACTCACCTATTGTTCTGACCAAATGCTCATAAAAACTTCCCTTTATCGACCCCGCGGGATAATTAATATTTGATTTTTTTATTACCGAGCCTAAATCCAACAAAGAAAGGCCTGAAGCCTGTAGCCGTGACTGATCAACCTCTATTAGAATCTCCCGCCCAACTCCTCCTGTAATAACCGCGGCGGCAACACCTTTTAACTTTTCTAAATCATCTTTCATTTGCCGCTCACAAACTTCCCTCAATTCTAACAAAGACTCTTTTCCCGTCACGCTTAACACAATAACCGGTTTCTCAAAGGGATTATACTTCATAACAATCGGTTCACCGCAATCCCTCGGAAGGCGTTCCTTAACTAAATCTATTTTTTCACGCACCTCCAAAGCGGCTAAATCCATGTTCGTTCCCCAGTCAAAACGCACCATTACCATAGATAACGCTTCCCGGGAAATTGAGCTAATCTGTTTAACCCCGCTTATCGCCCCGCCCGATTCTTCTAAAATTTGAGATATTAAACTTTCAACTTCTTCCGGGGCCGCCCCTTCATAGGGTGTCAAAATTGTTATTTGAGGATACGATATGGAAGGAAATAATTCCTGAGAAAGGCGGGACAAAGAAACCATTCCCATAACTACAACCGCTAAAAAAATCATAGCCGTAGTAACAGGGCGCATTATGAAGATACTAATCTTTTCCAGTTTCTTTCTTCGGTCTTTCATAAAAATATTTTGTAGGGTCAAGGGGCAGGGGTCATGGGTCAAAGAATTAGAAAGCTAACCAATCCTTTCACCAAAAACCTAATTTTATATCTAAAAACGAAACTAAATACCCCTTATTACAACTTAATATCTATTTTAAAGATAAAAACAAATATTGAAAGATATTTTTATCTCTTACCCCATTTTCTTATCTTGATTTATCTTTTTCTATCTCCCCTCTTCATCTATGGACTATGGTCTATCGACTATGGACGAATTATTCTCCCTTCTCCCCTTTCTCTAACTTTGCTTTCTCCTTAACCTAAAACTTAAAACCATTTTTCCTTGCCCCTTGACCCTTCTTCTCTTAATTCTTCCTTGACCCATGACCCATATCATTTACCATTTATCATTTATCATTTTAAATTATTATATATTTTTCCTCTTAAGCAAATGCTAATTTTAAAATGTTAATTGGTAAATTTAAAATTTCTATCCCTTGACCCTCTTTTACATCTGCTCCACCATCTCCACATACTCCTGCCCCCAATCTTTCACTAAATCACCAAAATTATCCGAAATAAAACTTTTTAATTCGTCAGGGTCTTCATTAATAGGAATGCTTACTTCACCAAAACTTTGATTATCCACTATCTTTTCTAGAGCTTGAACTTTTAAACTTAACATCCTAAGATAAACTTTACCTAATTCTGTATCTAAATCAATTAAATCTTGCTGATACGTTTCTTGAAACTTATCAAACATATCTAAAACTTTACCATTTTCACCCCACTCTAAATAATTCTGAGCTTGACTACGCATAAAATTAGCGTCCGCGGCAGCAGCATCAACCTCTGACGCGGTTATTGTGAAATCTATATCATCTACAAAAGTAATCTCAATCAAATAAATATCTTCTTTATTCAAAGCGGCCGCGGATAATCCATAACTTGCTCTAGCAAACATTTCAACTCCGGCTTTATTCATTGTTTTATATTCCTGAATAACATCATAAATCGTACCGGCAACATCCTCAGTTGTATGGAAAAAATCCCGTAACTGCTCAACATTCATATCCTGAACTTGATAAAAACATACATACCTTTCCTGCAAAAGACTATCCCCTATCTCAAACACCACTTTATCTCCGTCTTTATACATATCATTAATCCAATCCTGATTAAATTCATTAACTTCCAAACCTATGGAATCCATCCCTCCCTCAACAGTATATGATATATATTTACCTGAATAAACCGATTCCCCGGTAGCTGAATCAAGACTAAGCTCCCAAGCCTTCACATGTAAACTTCCTTTCCACTCATGAACCCAACTGGCATATTCAGTACCATCATCATCAATAACCCCCTGTTCAGCTATGCCGAACGCATTATGTTTTTCATAAGTTCCTTCAAAATAATTTATCACTTTAACTAAATGATGATTCTCCCAAAGATAGGTTATCTTTAACGCCCCAAACCTATCCCGCGTCTCATACATTTCGCTTCCCCACTTATCAAACTTGGTAACATCACCGTCAACCATTTCATACTGAAACATTTTTCCGTCTTTTAAAATAGGATTATCCTCCTCATCAACAACTAAAATACTTATCTTCTCAATTCTCAATAAACTATCCCCTTCCTGCCGCCAATAAGCTACTAATTCTCCATCCTTAGACCCTTTTCTTTCTTCTATGGGACTGCCGTTATTATAGCGTTTCCAAACTTGAGTGGCAAGATTATGCTCCCAATATCCTGTTCCCGACTGATCATATTCATAGATATGCGTAATATTATGATGGCTATCATTCCTTTCCATAAGATTATTTCTCCAGTACCGTTCATATTCTAAAACATCACCCCATTCATTCGTCACCCTACATTCAATTACTTTACTACCATTCTGTTCCCCTACCGCATACCAATCATATTTCCTTATCGCGAGTTTCTCATCAAGACGCCATCCATTAGCCTCAAATGTTTCCGCGTCCATCTTAAACGCTTTTTTACCGCCTCTAAACCGAATAACATCTCCATTCCGTTCAATCCGCAACTCAGGTTTACCATTAAAATAGAAAGTTTTGTTACCATATTTATCAACAATTATTGAAGGATATTTTGACGCGATTTGAGGAATTTGAACGTTTAAAGGATAAGCCACTTCAGCATAATTACTTATTTGTTTCCACTGCGGTATTATACGGGGATCACCGGGATCAGTATGAAAAGCGGACCCGGGAAGAACCATCATGTCTTGAGCAAAACTTAGTAAAGGAAAAATAACGATAAAGACAAAAAGTATTCCTTTAAAATACTTATTGAAATTAATTCCTTTTATAATTTTTTCTATATGATTCATTTTGTCTTCTTCCTTAGTAATTATTAGGACAGACTGTTCTCTTTTAACTGATCCCCATACAGCTAAAAGCATGGAAGGGAAAAAGAAAAAGAGGGGGATAGCCCCCTCTTTTTCTAATGTTTTCTTTATTACATAAGTAAATCTTGCCAACCGACATGAGCTTGAAAATCACCGCTGTTAAACCCTAACATATACACGTATACGCCAACACCGGAAGCATCACCTTCTCGCGCCTCGCTCTGTAACCCGTAACATGTTAACGGATTTGCCGCCGGATCTGTTAACGTATTTTGTATTTGAGTAACAGCTTCTGCTCTCTCATATCCTTCCACATACCGAAAATCTACTGTAATTTTACTTACTAATACAGCTTCCGGGTTCTCTTCCTCATTATAAAACTGTTTTACTGCCGGTTTTTCACCCGCCGCTAAATTAGCATTACAATTAGCGATTTCAGCATCAAAGGCATTACGTTGATCCTGAGTTATTAGATTATTCCACCAATACTGATCCACATGAACCACATTCTCTATATCAGTCCAATACCATACCGCAGCATCAACCCTTATCCGATCTAACCCGTTAGCCGGATCTTTATACTGTTCTAAATTTGAACTAGTTAACGCAACCCCCTGCTCATCAGTAACCCCAAGAACATATGATGTATACGCCGGATCACCACCGTCTTGAATAGCCATTGCTAACTGATCCAAATTAATACTCAATATCTGATTCTCCTTAGGTAATTCCTTGGTAAAATCTTCACCGACAAGATTAACATTTTTTAAAGTACCTTGCATGGAAACTCCCGAAATATAAACGTTCACTTTTGCTAAATTATTCAGAAATGTTTGGTCATAAGTTATCTCTGCCGCGGCAGAATCCCTCAGTCTTAAAAAATCAGCCTTTACAATAGAAGCATCATACGCAATAACATTATCATTATTATATTGAGTACTTTTTACTCCATTAGTATCGACTGTTTCTTCCCCAATCCATAGCCTAATCTCGCCGTTCTCTTCTAAAAAATTCATGCATATTCTTTCTCCATCCTCACCAAAAAATCTAGTGTCAGATCTATTCAATACAACACCCTCCGGATTACCGTTAACAAGGTTAAATAAAAAATCAACTAACTCCCGCTTATCTTCCATACTCATGCTTTTCAACTTACTCCGAGTACTCGCATCTAAACAATAGCTTGTATGGTAATCTTTTTTGTCAGCTATATAATTTATAATAGCATCTATATTCTCATCTGTAAATTCAAGATTACCATAAATAACACTCTCTAATGTATTGTTTTCAGCGGCATTGGTTTTGCCGAACATAATATGCGTAGTCCTTTCTCTGCTAAGACTAAGACCTACTTCCGGAGCAAGAGAGCATAATGTATCAGCGTAAACCGCTTTCGCATTATCTAGATCTTCTTCTGTTAAATTAGGATTTAACATCCACTCATAACGGCTGGCACTTGTCTCATCACCTACTTCAACCATTACTTTTTTCTTATAAACTTTTAAATAACCTTTGTATTTACCGATAACTTCTCCTGTTGCCACATCTAATTCAATCTCTTCAATATTAATATCAGCGATTGTCTCAATATCACCGCCTAAACCTATAACCATATACTGATATGTCCCATCACTAATAAGGCTTCCCGCTAAAAGGCCATTCACTCCAAAAAGTTCTTCTAACCGCTGATCTAATCGGCCTAAAAGAAGATCTAAGTTCGTAGGGACATAATCTATAATCTCTATCATCGCGACAGCAGTATCTTCTATACTCAAATACTCATGATGATACGTATTTGGATCTATAACATCCCCATTCTCATCCAAATAAATAATTGTATCTACCCCTCCAGCAAAATATCTTTGCCTTAAAGATCTAATTTGAAAATCCGTAAGTTTAACCGCATTAAGTTGTCCGGACCTTGCGCCCCATACATGCAACCGTTCTAATATAACTGAATAATCCGCATAATTATCACCTGCAGTGCTAGCATCAAAAAGCGTATATAACTGATAATATATCGGTGTTTTATTGCCGTCAGCATCAACTACCGCTACATTAGTTATTATATTTTGTTCCAATATTTCCCGATCGGCAGACGCAAGCCTATCTACCAACTCATTGACCGACTCTGCATCTTTAAAAAACGCGTCTACATCATTTAGTTTATTCTTAATAATAGCTCGAGCACGATTAATCGATGTACCTTCAGCATCTGTATCACTATCATTAGCAAGCAACCCTAACTTCATAGTACTATCCGGATACGCTGGATCATCATACCGATAATCCATAATCGCATTAACTACAGCTATAAATTGCTCTGCTCCGGCAAGATTATTCAAATATGCATCTAACCCGCCGTCACTTACAGTATTCGGAGTTACCGCATTTATCGCATCAATAATCATATTTTCATCCGCATGCATCGCCTTTATTGCCTCTCTTAAATTTCCTATCTCTACGAGATCCTCGCTCGCAATAATACTTTCTATTAAATATTCTATGCTGACAAGCCCCAACGCCTGTTTTCTTACGTCTTTAATATCAACTATAATTTTTTGCTCATTTGATCCTGTTAAGCAAAATTGTCCATCAATAAATTCTAAATTAATAGCATCCGGCCCCGCTTTTATAAACAAATCGTTAACCCACTTGACAATTTTATAATCATTTGGCGTATTATCTGATAAAGCTATTCGGAAAGTGGGTTGTCCAAACTCATCAAATAAAGTCCATACATTGTTCATTTCTATTGATCCATCTTCATTCATAGTAAAAGAAACACTATAAATAGGTTTATTCCCTTCATAAATTATTGTTGCAATTTTATACATAGCTCCGCTTTCTGCATCCCAAATAAAAGTAAAAAGAGTTTTACCTCCCGGACTTGTGATATATTCCCCCTTATTATTAACAGTTAAGCTTACATCCCCGCGGGAATCCTTAAGCTGGATAGAATTCAGACTATTAGTATTAAGATCATTTAAAGCACGCAAAATACCCCCGGTTTCTATATAAGCCCCTATCATTCTAAACGCCGTATTCTTATCAGCGCCGCTCAGCGTTTCCGCATCCACGCGTATCCCAAAAGAACAAACTAACCCAACTAACACAAAAAGTTTAAACATCCTACTCATACTACCGTACCTCCCTCTTTTTTCTACAATATTATTATTCTTATTATTACCTACTCTCTGTTTTCTCATCCTTCGTCCTTCTTCCCTCATCTCTCGTTTCATCTTCATCCTCCCCATATTTATTTATATCTATTATCTCCAATCTCCCATCTATAATCTGCCATCTAAAAAAAAGCCGGGTCACCCAACTTTTCTGTTCGGCAACCCGGCTCCTAAATACGTAGAAACGCGACTAAAAATACTTTAGCAATCACATTTCCACTATCTACGCCGTGGCTTTCCCCTCTTACTCTAAACGAATAAGAAGAGCTTTTTCGTAGAAAGTCAAAATTAACTTATTCCCTTCAAAGAACCTTTATTTCACCCACTTACCACCTCGTAGGTGGTAAGTATCTGCTATCTGAAATCTCCCATCTCCCATCTAAAAAAAAGAAACCGGGCCACCTTCTATTCGGCAGCCCGGCTAAACTAAATGTAGAAATGCGCATGTATCTAAGAGAAAAACCTCCCCTCATCAACTGCTACCTTCTACTCCCGTGGCTTTCCCCTCTTACTCTAAACGAATAAGAAGAGCTTTTCGTAGAAAGAAAACTAAGAAAAAAATAGCCCGACTAAATAACTATTTTCCTCTATTATAATAAAGAACTGTTAAATTCCTAATTACCCTAATTGTTAAATACTTATTGAAAATATTGATCTTATGCCTCCCCTTTGGCATGTTACACATATATACCATATATTTACCATATTTTTCAAGCTTTTCTAGCATTTTTTTTCAAAAAATTCATCTTCTTTCATAACTATTTGATAATCAACCAGTAATGAACCTCAAAAATAGAGAATTTTTATATTTATTTTCCCGTATCTTTAAATAAAGCATATTTTTCACGCATATTAGCCTCTTCGGTATAAAATAGTTCCCTGCCCCCCTTTTTCAAAAAAAAAAAGGGGGGGGAGGAGATAGTTGTGGTTTTTCCATCTTTCACGATATCTACAAACATTCACCCAACAGAAAATTACTTGACAAACACCCTAATGTAAGATATATTTTACACATGTAAACAAAAATTTACATAATTATGCAAAAACTACTCGACAATATCTTAAATACTCCGGTAAAAGTGAAAATATTACGCTTGCTCACCTACAGGCCCCCCACTTACTTAGTCTCTGGACGAGAAATTGCCCGATTAATACATGTTAGCGCGCCCACCGCGCATGCCGCGCTAAAAGAATTATATAATACTGATATTTTGCAATTAGAAATCATTAGCAGAAACCATATCTATCGGCTAAACATAAAGAATAGAACCGTTAAAGATATTATTATTCCTATGTTTAAAAAAGAGGAGTCTCTAAAACAGGACATTATTACTTTTATAAAAAAACAGATTACATCTAACAATATAAAAAAGAACATTATTTCCCTCATTCTCTACGGAAGCTTTCAAACAGAAACAACCACTGAAAAAAGCGACATCGATATAGCAATAATTGCTGAGTCTAGCGCGGCTACACAAAAAATCGAAAAAACATTCAGTAAAGAGATAACAGATAAATTTCATGATTATTTCGGTATTCATCTCGATATTTACATAAAAACTAAAGAAGAATTTATAGAGCGGCTCAAGAAAAATTTACCGCCAGTTTCGACATTAATAAAATCTTACTATATAATTTATGGTAAAGATCCTTTGGATTTAAAATAAAATGTCTCCTAAAAAAATTAAAATACGACAAGAAGAAAAATCAGCAGCGGCAGATTACCTTAAAAAAGCTGAAGATAATCATGCTGAAATGATACTTGCGTTACAAAATAAAAATTATAACGCGGTAGGAACATTAGCCATACAACGCGCTATCTCATCCGCCGATGCTATCTGTGTTTATGAAAAAGGAATAAGATCTATCTCTGAAGTCCATCTTGATGTATGTGAACTTTTAAAATCTCTGCCCCTTCCAGACGCGAAAGATAAAAGTAATATTTTAAAACGGATTATTGCCAAAAAAAATATCATCCAATATGAAAGGCGAAGTATTTACGAAAAAGAAGCACATGAAATAGCTAAATCCGCTAATAGACTTTATCAATGGGTTATTATAGTGCTGACAAAATAACATTTAAATATATTGCGAAAAATATACCCTTGCATTACAATAAAAACATGACAAAAAAAATAATAAAGATCATCCTCGACACCAGCATATTCGTTAACCCTGACTCCCGGCACTTTTTCGGCAATAAACCCCATGAGGCCCTCGATAATTTCTTAAGTTTAGTTAAAAAAACAAATCACATAACCTGTTATATCCCCCCTTCTGTATATGAAGAACTGATGAAATTCATGGAAAAGCCTATTTCTGCTAAAAAAGCCATACTTATCAATAAAAAACCGCCAGCTTCTTATAAAACGCCGATACCAGCCCTTTTTCTATATGAATTTATTGAAGAAATGCGGCAGCGCTTAAATAAAGGCCTGCGAATTGCCGAAAAGTACGCCCGTAAAAGTTCCGGGGGCAGTAAAACAACCCCTCACGATAGCATCATTAAAAGCCTTCGTGAAGAATACCGAGTAGCTTTACGGGAAGGAATTCTCGACAGTAAAGAGGATTTTGACTTAATTCTTCTTGCTTATGAGCTCGGCGCTCACTTATCTACTTCTGATAACGGCCTCATAAAATGGGCGCAAAAACTAGGCATCCCCTGTCTATCCGCGGAAGAACTGAAAGAAATAATCAATCAGACTGAAGACTAAATCTTTTCTTCGTTGACCCATGCCCCATATAATTTACCATTTACCATTTACCATTTACCATTTACCATTTACCATTTTAAATTATTAAATATTTTTCCTCTTAAGCAAATGATAATTTTAAAATGTTAATTGGTAAATTTAAAATTTCTGACCCTTGACCCTTTTTATATTATATCTTAATAATCGACGTAAGAATCTCGCGAATTAAATCCTGCAGAGTTACTATTCCATATACTTTTTTATCTTTAATCACTAAAGCTATACTTTCTTTTTTAGATTTGAGCAGCGTAAATGCTTCATAAAGTTTTTGGTTAGCATTTATCTTTGTTAGCGGACGAATAAACTTTTTCCAATCACAGAGAGGGTTATAAAATAAATCATATATATTAATGTATCCAATAATTTCTTTATTCTTTTCTTTCGATGAAAATACCGGATAGCGCGTTAACCCACTCTTCTTTGCTATTTTTAATATATGGTCATAAGAATCGGAATAATTCACGGTAACCACTTTCTCTAAATCCATGCTGACATCCCTAACATTATCTACCCGAAAATCAAAAACGTCCTCGATCGCCTGTTGTTCACCTTTATCAATACCCCCTTCTTTCTCTATCTCTTTTATAATAAACTTAATTTCCTCCTTGGTGACAAACAAAGATTTCCTTTTCACTTTACCTATAAAAGTTTTTACTAAAAATTTAGTGACCCCATCAATACTCCTTACTCCCAGAAAAAAAAGTTTTTCAAAAAAAGTAAGTACTCTGCTAACTCGACAATTAAACTCTTCCCTAAAAAGACGGCCTATATTCTTAGGGATAAGCTCCGCGAAAATAACAATTACCGGCGTGTATAAAAGAGTAATCCACACGTTACTGTTTCCCACTCCTATTTTTATCAAAAAAAATGTGAGCAAACTTGAACTAATTACTAATGAAATATTTGTGCCTATCAATGTGGTAGCCAAAAATCTTTCCGGCTCCAGCATAAGACGGTAAACCTCCTCCGCGCGCCAATCCCCTTTAGCCTGGCGATGCCGCAGTTTTATAAGCCGCGATGAAATAAAACTAATCTCACTAGCGGCGAAAAAAGCCTGTAGCAATATGAAAAATACGCATCCTATTATATAAAAATATATCATCATTTTTGCAAAATTACACTAAGAATTCTTCGTTTAGTCGCTTTTTCCACAAAGAAGATTAGATTACCATACTTAAAAGTATCTCCTTTTTTAGGGATTTTCTCCATAGCCGACAATAAAAATCCTGCCACCGTATCCTCTTCTTCGGGAAGACCTAAATCCAATTCTAAATTTAAAGTCTTTATCGGTTCTTTACCGTGCACCCGCCATTTACCTTCATCTATTTTTTGTAAAAGTTGGCGCGGAGTCTCAAACTCATCATAAATCTCGCCAAATATTTCCTCTTGAATATCTTCTAACGTAACTAGGCCTTCTGTTCCGCCATATTCATCCAGAACAATCGCCGCGCGTTGTTGTTTTTCTTTGAATATTTTAAGAAGGTCATCAATCCTTTTACTTTCAGGAACAAAGATAACCTCTCTTAATAATTTACGATAATCTTTACTGGGATTAAGAAAAACATCTTTAGCATAAAGAATTCCTATAATATTATCTAAAGATTTATCGTATACGGGAAACTTAGAATGTTTCTTTTCCCTCAATATGTCAAAAACCTCTTTTTGAGAATGAGTACTGTCTATACCTTGAATATCAATACGCGCTGTAATAACCTCACTAACCCAAGTATCCTTAAACTCTAAAACATAGCTAATCATTTCCTCTTCAGCGGCGGTAATTTGCCCTTCCTTTTTACCTAAAAATAACACCGTCTTTAGCTCTTCATCACTAAACGTTACTCTCGTTTTATATCGATGAATAAACAAAGATAAAAACCACTCTACCACCTTCTCCATAGTAACAATAAAAGGAGCGAAAATTTTAGAAAAAATTGATAATACCGGTGACGAACCAAGAGATATTTTTTCTGCTAAATGAATCGCGATAGTTTTAGGAAAAATTTCCCCAAGATAAAGAATAATCGTACCACTACCAATTATCGCTAGAATCATGCCGGGTTTACCCCAAATTTTCACGCAAATAGCCACGGCTAACGATGAAAGACCTATATTAACAAGTATATTGCCAAAAACAAGCGCCGAAAGTAGACGCGCGGGACGATTAAGTAACTTTTCAATAATTTGAGCTTGAGGATACTTTTCTTTAAGCCGTTGCAGACGTAACTTACCTAGAGAAAATATAGCAGTTTCCGAAGCGGAAAAAAACGCGGAAAGAATAATAAACGTAATAAAAATAAATATATTAAGTATCATCTCTCAATCAAAACATTTTCCTTAGATTCTTGCCCTAAACCACGCTTACGAAATAAACTCTGGTTAGGGGGGTCGTTAAATTATACCATCCTTCACTCTAAAAAGAAATCATATTTCCACCCCTATATTCTGAGCTAGGATTAGAGCATGATTAAAAAATACATTTATTATGTATAAACAATAGGCTGTTTATAGGTAAAGATAAAAATTCACTTACCGCCGGACATTTTGATTTAAAAAGATAAAAAATATCCTTATCCCCCCTAAACGCCTCAAAATTCCCCTGGCCCTTACTTATAACAAAATCCGCGTTTTTATAAACCTTCTTAAAGTAATCAGAAGTCTTTGATAAAATTAATCCTGGATAATCACACCCGGAAGAAAACACTTTAGCCACAGCATGCAATCCAACGCGCTTAGCGTCTGAAATCAAAATATCATTTATAATAGGCGCTGACCTGACCGCGTAAAAAATTTTTATTCGCGGATTATCCTTCAAAATAGCTTTTATAAAAAACTTATCAAAAAACGCTTCCCCGCAATTATCCCCCACAATTAAAACATTTTTGGCGGTATCTAACTTATTTATAAAAATATTAAAATGATCAATTCTCAACTTGGCTCTTTTAAGTTCCTCAATAAGCTTATCTAGCTCAGGAATTTTACCCACGCCAAAATCTATAGCATTAGCGGCGCAACTCATTCTGGCGGTAGTATGCAAAAAATTTCCTCCCGTTTTAAATAACCTCTCTATTTCATCCGCTGACTTTATTAAATAGTTTTCAATTCTTAATTTTTCTTTGAGGAAAATATCTTTTACACCGCTGACTTTAGATATACTTCTATATATTGTCCTGCCAAAAACAACCGGCGGCTGATCAAAGTCAAAAGTTAACAACTTCTTAGTCAAAATACTAAATAATTCTTTTCTTTTCGATTTAGTAAGCTTAATTAAAGAAGCGGTAACATCTGCCTGCCTTAGAAAACAACTAATACATTTAGAAGAAGTCTTCATAGCCCAATTATCATACCAACTAATTTTCAATTTGCAACCTTCTTATCGGAAACAAAAACAAAAGACTTCAGACATTTGACATCCGACTATAGACAGAAAAACAAAGACTCCAATCTATTGTCTGTGGTCAGCTATCTAAAGTCGATAGTCTTGACTTGGCTTTTTCATGAATTTTTGATAAGATAGAAAACCATGAAAAATAATCTATTTATAGGAACCAGCGGCTATAATTATAATTAAAAATGAAAAATTACGAACTAAAACCTTTCACGGGAGATTCAACTTTCAATTACAAAAAAAATCTAAATCCTCAACAAATAAAAGTTATTGAAGAAGCCGACGGACCCTGCCTAGTCTTAGCGGGAGCGGGCAGCGGTAAAACAAGAATATTAATTTACCGCCTAGCCTATCTGCTAAATCAAGGAGTTTATCCGGAAAATATTCTCTTAGTTACTTTTACTAATAAAGCGGCGCTTGAAATGATTCACCGCTCAGAAGCGCTTATGAACTCAACTCTATCAAAATTATGGGCGGGAACTTTCCATCATATAGGAAACTTAATCTTAAGAAAAGAAGCCCCTCTAATTGACTATACATCCAACTTCACAATCGCCGATACCGCTGACGCCTGCGATTTAATTGATGATAGTGTGCAGGAACTGGGCATTTTTAATAAAGACAAACTTTTTCCCAAGAAAAACATTATTTATAATATCCGCAGCCTCGCCGATAACACGCAGAAAGATGCGGAAGAAATCATAGACGAATTCTATCCTTACGTTGGGGAATACACTCCTTACATTAAAAAAGTCCTAACTCATTACGCGAAAAAAAAGAAAGAGGCAAATGTCATGGACTTTGACGACTTACTCATCAACTGGCTCAAACTCCTCAACATAGACCAAGTCTGCCAGCGATACTCTCAGTTATTTCGATATGTCATGATAGACGAATATCAGGACACTAACAAATTACAGTTTAAGATCTTGCAGAAACTATCGTCTTACTATAAAAACATCCTTGCCGTAGGAGACGACGCGCAATCAATCTATTCTTTTAGAGGAGCTGACATTAAGAATCTATTAGATTTCCCCCGTGTTTTTAAAAACGCGAAAATTTTCAAACTGGAAACAAACTATCGGTCAACGCCACAGGTACTTTCTCTGGCTAATGAAGTAATAGCCCGCAACATTAATCAGTTCCCTAAAAAACTTCAGGCGGTTAAAGAATCTGGCGAAGCGCCTATGGCAATTAAAGCTAAAGACGTTTACCAACAGGCAAAGTTTGTCGGTCAACGCGTTATAGCACTGCATAATGAAGGAATCCCCTTAAAAGAAATGGCAGTATTATTTCGATCCCGTTTCCAGGCCCTAGAACTGGAAGTTGAACTTCTAAAAAGAAATATTCCTTACGTTGTAAGAGGCGGCGTACGTTTTTTTGAACAAGCTCACATTAAAGATGTCCTCTCCTATCTTAAAGCCTTAATTAACCCAAAAGATGAACTTGCATTTAAAAGAGCTTTATCTTTACACAAAGGTATCGGCAGAGGGTTCGCTCATAAAATATGGGGGGAAATGACAAAAGAAAATAAAAGCCTCTCTGAAATAGAAAAAACTCTTCCTAAAAGAACAAAGGAAGGATTCAACCACTTTGCCTCAATCATGGAAACCCTTAAACAATCAACCACTCCTCAAAAAGCGATAACTGAAATACTAAAGTTTTATAAAGACCATTGCTACTTATCCTTTGAACGGCCGGAAGACCGAATTCTTGATTTGGAAGAACTATCAAAAATGGCCGCGCGGCAATCTTCAATTAAGAGTTTCGTTACTGACTTAGACGCCTTTGAATCGTTTAAGGGGCAATCTTTTACTTCGACCACAGATATTGAAGACCTTCTCATTCTATCCACAATTCACCAGGCTAAAGGACTGGAATGGGAAACGGTTTTTATCATTGGATTCAGCGACTATGATTTCCCTCACCCCAAAGCGTTAAACTCTAAGGAATCCATGGAAGAAGAACGGCGGCTATTCTACGTAGCCAGTACGCGGGCAAAATCCTTACTGCACATAGTGTATCCGGAACAAAAACAGACTTTTAAAAATGGGCTAGTTATTACGCGGGCGTCACAGTTTTTGCATGAACTGCCCAAAGAAACTTACGAAGAATACGATTTAGTAGAAAACAGATGATGAAAAAAAACGACTATATATCAATCAATAACTGGCCTAAAGATGACCGTCCCAGAGAAAAACTACTTAAATACGGAGAACATACCTTAAACAACTCTGAATTACTGGCAATTCTTTTAAGAAGCGGGGTAAAAGGACAAAGCGCCCTTGACCTAGCGCGGGCAATATTAAAAAAGTTTAAAACTTTGCGAGATTTATCCCACACCGACTCCTGTGACTGGAAAGAGTTTAAAGGTCTAGGCAACGCGAAAATCGCTCAAATTAAAGCGGCAGTTGAAATCGGAAGAAGATTTATAGAAGAAGAAACAAAAGAAACCAAACCTAAAATAACATCATCCAAAGACATCGCGAAAATTTTTATCCCCCGAATGAGAGATTTAAAAAAAGAGATATTTAAAGTCCTGTTTCTTACCTCTAAGAATCAAATTATTGATATATTAGAAATGGCTGAAGGAACAGTTAATCAAGCTAACCCTATAATAAGAGATATTTTTCAGAAAGCGCTGCAAAACTTTGCCGTCTCAATTATATGCGCGCATAATCACCCTTCGGGAGATCCTACGCCAAGTACAGAAGATAAAGAATTCACCCAACAACTAACCGCCGCGGGCAAAACATTACAAATTCAAATGCTTGACCACATAATAATCGGCAATAATACCTACTTTAGTTTCGCTGATAAAGGATTGATTTGATTAAGCTTTCAGCTGTCGGCTATCTGCTTTCAGCTTAAAAAATATAAATGGTATCGCACTTTGCGATACCATAACCAGTTAAATTAACAACATCAATCTCTTGAACTGGCCGCTTTTTGCGACCAGTTCATTCTCTTCCTCTTTAATAAACTGAAAGCTGATGACCGAAAGCCAATAGATTCACTATTCTAATCTCCATTAAACCCTATCTTTCGCTTTGGCGCTTTCGGCTCTACTATAAGTTGATGAATTACATTAAAAATATCTTGAATTGATCTATCATGTTTCCCTATTCGTTTTTCTAACTCCCGCAATTTATATAATAAATCTTTATGAGCATAAATCATTTCCTTAAGTCGGACAAAAACTCACATAATAGCAATATTCATCTGTATCGCTTTTTTACTAGATAATACACTTGAAAGCATAGCAATTCCTTGTTCTGTAAATACCATGGGCATATATCTTAATCCTTGCTTGATTTCTTTGGAGATGCCAAATTGGCACCTCCAATTTTCAAATTCTTGTTTTGATAATACCCACATAAAATCTGCTGGAAAACGATCATTATTTCTTCTAACTTGTCTTTTCAACTGCGCGGTTACTACTCCATACAGCATCGCCAAATCTCTATCCAACATGACCCTTTTCCCCCTGACTACAATTATCTTTTCCTCAATGGTTTCCTGCTGAAGCATACGATCATTCCCTTTCATTCTCTTACTCATAAAATTCACCTCCTTTTCGATAGTGTAGAGCGTTTAGCGGATAGCGTATAGTTTTTTCTAAACGCTGCCCGCTAAGCGCTATCCGCTAATCTTTAGTATTAAACATATTTTTCTATACAGGTTGTCAAACTTAAACGGTTTCTGCAAATATTGATCACTATCGCTTGCATAAGGCACAATTTCCCGCACATGCCCCGGGATACAAAAGATAATGGGTATATCTTTAATGCTTTCATCTGTCCTTATTCCCTCACAGATCATCATTTCATCGACGCCCCACCTTTCAATATCTAAAATAATTATATCCGGATTGTTATCCTTTATTACCTTTAAAGCCTTTACTTCAATGCTCATGTACTCCGCATGGAATCCTCTTCGAACTAACATTATTCCTAGAATTTCGTTTATATCTTCATTTTTACCAATAAGTACTACTCTTATTTCTTTTTCTGCCATCATTGCCTCCTTATGATTCATTTTTAATGATATGATTTACTAAAAAAATATAGCCCCCTCAGGCTATATTCCATGTATATCACCAAAAATGATATATGTCAAGAAAGTTTTCACATTTAATGAATTTAATTTATTTGATTTTTCAGTTAAGATGATATAAAGTTGTATTAATGCATTTAGGTGAGAGAATCCGACAATTACGAAAAAAACACAGCTGGCAGCAAAAAGAACTCGCCTTAAAGCTTAATTGCCCTCAATCCACAGTTTCAATGTGGGAAACAAAAAAGCAAGAGCCAAATCCTTCCATGCGTAAAAAAATCTGCGCGATATTCGGTATAACTCAAGCAGAACTATTTGCTGACTCTTGCATAAAAGAAACCTGCTCCACGCAAAGCGCTCCCGTATTAAACTGGAACCAACTAAACCAACTCGCGCCGCTTAAAGACTCCCTCCCTAAAAACAGCTCTAATAACTATATTTACACGTCCGTGAAAGGAAATAATATATTCTCTTTGGAAATCAATGACGACCGCATGTCCCCTGAATTCAAAGAAGGCGACACGATTATCATTAATCCCAACGCCCAAATAAATCCTAATGACTATATTATTATTTTAGATAAAGAATCAGAAACTTCATCTATCACGCAGTTCAAAAAATACGGCGACAAAATAATTTTCCATCCCCTAAATCCTAAATATCACGATTTAGAAATGATCGATAAAAGCCAATATATAGTTGTTGGAAAAGTAGACGAAAAAATTAAAAAGTATTAATTACTTCTTTATAAGGCTCATTGCCTCCTGGCGAGTTTTTGAATTAGTTCTAAATACACCACGTACAACTGAGGTAACAGTTACTGTTCCTGGTTTTTTTACTCCTCTCATAGTCATGCAATAATGCTCGGCTTCAACCACTACCATAACCCCTTTAGGTTTCAATTTTTTCATGATAACATCAGCAACTTCAGTAGTAAGGCGTTCCTGCACTTGAAGCCGGCGGGAAAGGACTTCTACAACTCTTGCGATTTTACTTAAACCAGTGATTCTTTTATCAGGGATATAAGCAACATGCGCCTTACCAACAAAGGGAAGCATATGATGCTCACACATCGAATAAAGAGGGATATCCCGTAGAAGAATAATTTCATCGTGCTTATGTTCTAAAATTACTTCCAGTTCATCTTCGGCTTTCTTAAACTGGCCGCTTAAAATCTCTTCATACATATCAGCCACCCTGGCAGGAGTAGCAGCGATATCTTTCTTTTCTAAATCGGCGCCTACCGCCTCCAATATCATCCTAACGCCCTTCTCTATCTTCCTCTTATCCATTTTTTCCTCCGTTTATTTACCTATACAAAACTTACCAAAGATGTTCTCTAAAATTTCTTCCGATAAAACTTCGCCGCTCAACTTACCTAAATTATCCAGCCCTTCTCCTAACGCTAAATTTACAAAATCTATAGTATACCCTTCCTCTAAAAGCCTAGCGGCCTTAGTGAGACTATCTCTGCTATTGGCCAAAACCTGACGCTGATACTGATTGAGAAAAACTATATCCTGTCTATCTAAGCCCTCTTTACAAATACTATTATAAATCGCTTCTTCTAAACTTTGAAGGCCAATATTCTTTAACGCGCTAAACTTCACCTTAGGCCCCTTAAAATTAGGAATATTACTAAGGCTTAATTTCTGTTTGCGGTCAGCCTTATTAATTACCATAACTGCCGTCTTATCCTTAATCTTTTCCAATAAAAACAAATCATCTTTATTAAGACAATGCGTCCCATCTAAAACAAAAATAATTAAATCCGCTTCATTAAATAACAGCATTGTACGATCTATTGCCTGCGCCGTAACAAAATCTTGAGGTTCCAGCAACCCGGCGGTATCATAAATCCGCAGCGGCAATCCCTTTATAGTTAGAACCTCCTCAATTACATCTCGAGTCGTACCCGGCATCTTACTTACAATTACACGCTCCTGCTTTAGAAGACAGTTAAAAAGAGTTGATTTACCAACATTAGTCTTTCCGCAAATCACGCATCGAGCACCTTCTTTTAAAACCTGGGCCTGCTTACTTCCTTCTAAAAGACGCGAAAGTTGGTTTTCAATCGCTGTTACTGTTGTTTTTATTTTTCCCGCGGCGATATTAATTTCATCTTCAGGAAAATTTATAAACGCCTCTGTCTGAGTGAACACATCTTTTAGCTGTTCTTTAATTTTTCTAATTTTCTGTGACGCTTCTCCCTTCAACTGCAACGCCGCCAAACTTAAACCATCTTGACTCTTCGCCTCAACAATACTAAGAATACCCTCTGCCTGCAATAAATCTATCCTTCCCTTAACCAACGCTCTATAAGTAAACTCTCCCGGCAAAGCAAGCCGCCCACCTTCTCCTAAAACTAATTCCAGAATTTTATTTATAACAACCGCGCCGCCATGAGAAGATATCTCAACAACATCCTCACGAGTATAAGAAGCCGGCCCCCGCATAACGCTAATCAAGACCTCATCAATAATAGTTGGGAGTTTTTGATTTTTCTCTTGTGACTTTTGTTTTTTCTGTGGACTATGGACTATGGACAATGGACTCTCTATGATCCATCCATAATGAAGGGTGTGACTTTTTACTTTCTTAATATTTTTCTTGCGCCTGGGAAGAAAAACTCTAGAAACAATATTAATTGCCTGTTTTCCTGAAATCTTAATTACACCCAAGGCAGACCGCCCAGGATACGTCGCCGGCGCGGCAATAGTATCAGCCAAATTATAATCTTTTAGTTTAAAATTATTCATATCTGTACTTCGCCCTACTTCCCTGCCCCCATCTGCAATCTACAATCTATTCAATGCCTTTTTTGCCTCCGCGCCTAAAAAAAACGAACCGGCAATAAGTATCAACGAATCCTTATTATATAACCGCTTTGCTATTTTTAAAGCGTTACTTACATCTCGCGTAATATGCGCCTCCTTTAATCGGAATTTCTTTTTTATGTCTTCGGGAACGGCCGACCGAGAATTATTAAATCTCGTTAATATAAGATGTTTATACTTAATTATCTTTAACATTTTACCTATATTCTTATCTTGCGCTGCGGCAAAAATCAGAACAATCTCTTTATTAGGAAAGTATTCTTTTAAATTATCTTTTAAAACATCAAATGATGACTGATTATGCGCTATATCAATAACAATAATAGGATTCCTTTTTACTACTTCAAATCTGCCCTCAATAGAAGTTAAGTTTATCCCAGAAAAATTAATCTCTCTCTTCAAATCTCCGCTATCTTTCAATAACTTAACCGCCGCCATCGAAAGGCAAGCATTATCCACCTGACATCTTCCCTTAAGTCTAACTTTTATATTTTTACGGCTAACCTCGTTGAATTTAAAATCAAATTTGGTATAGCTATTTTTTAGTTTAACGCTGGAAGCATTAAAGTCTTTTTCTAAAACAAACAACTTAGAATTCATCTCTTTGCATTTTTTCTTAATAACATTATAAACGCTTCTTTTCTGATCGGCACACACAACTAAGCTATTTTCTTTTATAATCCCCGCTTTCTCATAAGCTATATCAGCTAATTTAGTGCCCAGTTTATCAGTATGATCATATCCAATTCTTGTAATTATACTAACTAACGGATTTACAACATTTGTCGCATCAAGCCTGCCGCCCATGCCGGTTTCTAAAACAGTAAAATCAACCTTTTTATCAATAAAATATTTCAAGGCAACAGCTGTATACACTTCAAAAAAAGTCAGACATCCAAACTTTTTCCTATCACGCCACTTCTCTAAATACGACCTCATATTCTCAACTATCTCAACTACAGCCTTTCTTGCAATTAACGTAGTTTTTATTTTTCCCGATTCCCTATCATCCCTCGTCTTTCGTCTTTCGTCCTTCGTTTTCAACACGATTCGCTCTCTAAAATCAAAAAAATGAGGTGAAGTATATAACCCTATTTTATACCCACTTCCAGCAAGCAAATCCGCGCACATTGTAGCTGCTGACCCTTTACCTTTTGTACCCGCGACATGAATAACTTTCAAATCTTGATATGACAATCCCAAATCTCTCAAAAAACATTTTACTCTTTCTAATTTAAAAGATTCTCCATATGAAAAGGCAACATTATTTTCGTAATTTATGAACGACTCCAAATATGCCTTTATCTGCTGATATTTTTCCATACGAGAATTCATACAAATCTTTGCCCAATTATCCAAAATCTATTATAGACATCAGATATCCAATGTCTATTGTCTGATGTCTGTTGTCTGTTGTCTTCGGTCTTCGGTCTCTTTAATGCCGAAAATGGCGGATGCCGGTAAAAAGCATTGTTATCCCCAACTTATCACAAAGCTCTATAATATCTTTATCCTTTATAGAACCTCCCGGCTGGATTATAGCTTTAATACCCTTTTTATAAGCAGATTTAATAGAATCCTCTTTAGGAAAAAATCCGTCAGAAGCTAACACCGCCCCCTTAACAAGCTTGTCTGCCTTACTTATCGCGATTTTCACCGAACCAACTCTAGACGGCTGCCCCCCCCCGATGCCTAAAACCGAAAGATTTTTCGCGATAACTATAGCATTAGATTTTACATGCTTAACCACCTTCCAAGCAAAAATAAGGTCTTTACGCTCTCTATCCGTCGGATTCCTTTTAGTAACCACTGTTAATTTATTCTTATCTAACTTTACAGAATCATTATCCTGAATAAGATATCCAAATTGTGTCGCCCGGATATCTTTAAAGTTATTCTTAGCAAGAAAATCAACCTCCAATACCCTCAAATTCTTTTTCGAGGAGAACATTTTTAACGCCTCTTTAGAATAAGAAGGCGCGGCAATACATTCTTTAAACTCACTCTTTAAAATTTGGCTCGCGGTATCTTTATCTACCTTTCGATTAAGACCGATTATTCCTCCAAAGCTGGAAATAGTATCTGTTAAATATGCTTTTTTATATGATGCCGATAGCTTTTTATCTATCCCCACACCACAAATGGAAGCGTGTTTAACAATCACTGCCGCGGGATCTAGAAACTCTTTTACACAGGCAAGCGCGGCATCTAAATCAAGAATATTATTAAATGACAATTCCTTACCCTGCAGCTTGTGAAACTTCACATTACTAGACTCAAGCTGTTTATATAAATCTGCCTTCTGATGCGAATTCTCGCCATATCGCAACGATAATTCTTTTTCCAAATTCCAGGTTATAACTTCTTTTCCTTTAAAATAGTTGTAAACACAATTATCATATTCTTTAGTAAGGTAAAAAGCTTCCTGCGCCAGGTATTTTAAAGTATCCTGAGACATGAATCCTTTATTCTTTTCTAATTCTCCTAAAACAGCCTTATATTGGCTAACATCACTAACGGCAGCCACATTCTTAAAATTCTTTGCCGCGGCCCGTAACATCGACGGTCCACCAATATCAATATATTCTATCATTTCCTCCCAACCTAAATTATCCTTCATCTTCTCAGGAAAAGGATAAAGGTTAACGATAACCATATCAATCGGCTGTATCCCTAAATTCTTTATTTCCTCCATATGAAGGGGATGCTTTTTATTAGCAAGGATACCACCAAATACTTTAGGATGTAAAGTTTTAACTCTACCTGAAAGAATCTCCGGAAACGCCGTTAGCGTCGCGACTTCCGTAACTTTAATATCATGCCTTCTTAACAAAGCGGCTGTCTTGCCTGTTGAGATTATCTCAATATTTAAATCTGATAACCTCCTCCCTACCTCAGCGATTCCTTTCTTATCCCACACGCTAATAAGCGCTCTTCGTATCTTTACCATCTCTAATCACACTCCTATAATAAATTTAGCGTTTAGGGTTTCCCTATACGCTATACGTTAAACCTTATTTCAATAATATCGCCTTCGCTCATAATATAATCTCTATCCACAAGCTTAACAAGCCCTTTAGCCTTTGCTTGGGTCATATTAAAAAAATCATCCAGCTTATCACAATTAACCACGTCCGCTTTTATAAATCCTCTGGCTAAATCACTGTGAATTCTACCCGCCGCTTCTAAAATGCTCTGTCCCTTTTTAATGTCCCAAGCGCGAACTTCTTTTTTCCCCGCGGTAAAAAACAAAACAACACCGCTTTTTTCTATAATTTTCGTGATTAATTCGTTCATCTCCCCAACCTGACTTACTCCCACAGACGGCTTATACGTAACAGGAGCCAACGGTTTTAAAATCACGTGTTCACTTTCAGAAAACTCAGCATCGCATAACAACGTCTCTTTTTCCAACAGTTCTTTAACTTTATCAAGTAGTTTTTTTTCCTCATCGCTTTCTGCCCGGGAAAGTCGTTTATCAATTTTTTCTAAATCAATAAACACAAAATCAAATTTTTTATTAATATCGAATACAACCGCGTCGGTTTTATCGAAGTCTTCTTCTAGAAACTCTATAGTATACGGAGTAGTTTTCCCCGGCAAAAACTTCTCTACTAATTTATCAAAATAGACGTTTTTATATTTATACTTGCCCGGCTCAATATCTAACCCAAAAGTTGAAACTTTCATAAAAACCACTTCTCCCTAATAATTATTACCAAACGATTATTAAATCCCAAATCGTAATTTCAAAAATTATAAATAATCAATCATCAATCTTTAGCGGTTCAGGCAGGCCTGAACTCTACAGGATTGGAACATTGGAATTTGGTGCTTATTTGTTATTTGGTACTTGGAATTTGTTATTTCAATATTCTTTACTCCTCTTTCTGATCACTATTCGCCTTCTCAATAATACTCTGGGCGAGTCGGGCAGGAACGATATCATAATGCGAGAAACTCATCATATATGAACCTCTACCTCCTGTAACAGACCGCAAATCTGAGGCGTATTTAAACATCTCTGTTAAAGGAACTAGCGCTTTGACAACTTCATTTTTCCCTTTGACTTCCATACCTAAAATTCTTCCTCGTTTAGAATTTATATCTCCTGTAACTTGCCCCATAAACTCTCCCGGGACAGATATCTCCACACGCATTATCGGTTCCAGAATCACACTACCAGCTTCCTCCAACGCCTTCTTAAACGCCATGGTCGCGGCAATTTGAAAAGCAATATCAGAAGAATCTACCGGATGATAGGATCCGTCATATAAAATCACCCTTATATCTGTAACAGCAAGACCGGCTAAAATTCCTGTCGCCATTGCCTTGCGAACACCTTTTTCAACAGACGGAATAAAGTTACGCGGAATTGCGCCGCCTACTACTTTATTTACAAACTCAAAGTTCTTACCTCGTTCTAGAGGCTGAACCTCAATCCAACAATCTCCGTACTGACCGCGTCCACCGCTTTGTTTTTTATGTCGGCCCTGGACTTTAACCGATTTAGTAATCGTTTCCAAATAAGGAACTTTTGGCTTTCCTAAATCTACATCGGCATCGTACTTCTTACGCATCCTTTCAATGATCACATGAAGATGCAGCTCTCCCATTCCGGCAATTATTAATTCCTTAGTTTGAGCATCTCTAGAAATTTTAACAGTCGGATCTTCCGCCATCAACCGAGACAACGCAGTCGAGATCTTTTCTTCATCATGCCGTGTCTTTGGTTTAACTGACGCCGAATATGCCGGTGATGGAAAATCTAAAGTTGGCAATTCTATTCCTTTTATAGCACTGTCACAAAGAACATCTAATGTATCTGTATCTTTCAATTTAGCTACTGCTCCTATTTCTCCCGCGCATATCGCGTCTTGAGCCAACTGTTGTTTACCCTGTAAATGGTACAAAGTACCGATTTTTTCATTACTGTCTTTAGTTGTATTACAAACCTCGCTGTTAGATGAAATCTTACCGGAAAAAACTTTAAATATACTTAACTGACCTACGAAAGGATCAATAATTGTCTTAATCACTTGCGCCACTGCCGGCGCGTCTATCTTAGGCTCAATAGTAATTTCCTGACCCTCCTTGCTGCCTTTTCGAAAACAAGACACAGCAACTGACGGCATATCCTCTACAATAAAATTTAAAACATCTTCTATTCCAACATTTTGAGTAGCAACCCCGCACATTACAGGAAAAAGGAGAGAATTAATTATCGCTGCCTTTACAACAGGCACAAACTCACTCTCATCCAATGTTCCTTTCTCTAAATATTTCTCAAGAAGCGCGTCATTACTTTCGGCAACTGCCTCTACAATTTGACCATAATACGGGCTGTTTTTATCCTTTAAAACACATTTCACGACTCCTTCTTCAAACACAGAGAAAGGAATCGCTTTTTTTGTCAAAGACTTTATATCATCTAAAATATTATCGTAATTTGTATTCGCTTTATCTAATTTATTTATAAAGAAAAGACAAGGAATATTTTCTTTTCTTAAAATATCCCATGCTTTTTCTGTCCCTACTTCCACGCCTGCCGTGGCATCAACAACAATTATCGCGAAATCAGCAGCACGGCTGGAAGCGATTAGTTCTCCTATAAAATCTAAATATCCCGGAACATCAATAAACTGTAAAAAATTACCTTTATATTCCGCGTGAAGAACAGATAGATTAATAGAACTTTTTCTATCCTTCTCATCATCTTCATAATCACTTACCGACGATTCATCATCAACTTTTCCTAACCGCGTAACTACTCCGCTTTTAAAAAGAAATCCTTCCGAAAGCGAAGTTTTTCCTGATTGAGCATGACCGCAAAGAATAAAGGATCGCTTTTTTGTTAAATCCTCTCTCATAATCTCCCCCTTGCTTCTCGCCTCAGATATAACTGTTCGGCTCATCTTAGAGTATTAGGTTATCTTTAAATTAATATAAAGGTTTATACCATATTACCGATGAAAAACCTTATAACTATCCCTAGATTTGATACTCACTATCACCGTTAGAAAAAGTCCTTGTCTGTATTCTTTTCAAAAAGCAAATGCCACCATGATACGTTCCGTATATATTGTTAGGTAATATTATAGTAGAAAGGCCCCATTTAGTCAACAAACATCGGACATTTTCGCCATAACTAATTGGGAAATATAGATTTATGAACTATTAAATAATCAGGGTGGCGTCGCCAAAACTGTAAAACCGAAAATTCTTATCAATGGCATACTTATAGGCAGTCGCTACTAAAGGACGCCCGCAAAAAGAAGAAATAAGGATAAGATTAGTCGAATATGGCGTATGAAAATTAGTAATAACACCATCAATAATGTTAAATTTGTATCCCGGAGTAATATAAAGGTTAGTTTCTCCAAAAAAAGGATTAATATACACATTTTTACAAGAATCAAGGGAAGCCGCGCTCTCTAAAGACCTTATCGCCGTTGTTCCTACAGCTATTATACGGCGCGATTGGCTTTTGGCTTTATTTATAATTTCCGCGACGGCAGAATCAACCTCAATCCATTCCGATTCAATCTTATGATCACGAATATCAGATGTCTTTACCGGTTTAAAAGTTGCCAACCCGCAATGAAGAGTAATATATATAATCTTTACTCCTTTATCTTGTATTTTTTTTAATAAGCTTTCTGTAAAATGCAATCCCGCTGTAGGCGCGGCAATCGCGCCCTCATTCTTAGCGAACACTGTCTGATATTTACTAGAATCATCAATATCTTTTTTAATGTACGGCGGTAAAGGAACTTGCCCCAATGAATCTAACGAATCATCGAAATCTTCAGGAACAAATTTTAATATTCGTCCACCGGCAGGAGTATGATCTAAAACTGTCGCTTTTAATTTACCCTCGCCGCCAAAAACAATATTATCACCGATTTTCGCTCTTTTCCCAGGCTTAACTAACACCTCCCATATTCCCTTTTCTATTTTTTTTAAAAGTAAAACCTCAAATTTAGCACCGCTGGTTCTTCTCGCGATTAGCCGCGCTTTAATTACTTTTGTGTTATTTAAAACAAGGACGTCTCCTTGACGCAAAAAATCCACGATGCCGCTAAACCGGCTTTCGCCAATAGCCCCTGTTTGCCGATCTATCGTAAGCAACCGGCTACTATCCCGCGGAGAAACTGGAACTTGCGCGATAAGTTCCCCAGGAACACCAAAATCGTAATGTTTTCGGTCAAAAATGTCCTTCTTCATACTTCTCCAGAAGTCAGAAAACAGACGACGGACAACAGACATCTAAATACAGAAAATATTTTTACCGCATTGAATTTTCAAGCGCCAGTCTTCTGTTATCTGTCTTCGGTCTTCAATGACCGGATTATTTTACCACACAAACATTCCAAGTAAACCAAAGAATAGTTGGGATATTTCAGATTGTAGATTGCAGTAAAAAACACTATTTTCCATCTCCCATCCATTCTCTATCTCTAATCTGCCATCTGCCATCTATTCTCTATCTCCCATCTATTAACCATCTTGACTTTTATCCCTAAATATGTTATCTATTAGGTTACATATGAAAAACGAAATAATAAGATTAAAAGAAGAACTGGAAAAAGCGCGTTGGCACCTATATATCTTTTACGAACTCACCAAAGCAATGCACACAACCCTACATTTAGAAGAAATATCCTATATTATACTTACAGGATTAACCGCGCATCAAGGTCTTGCCTTTAACCGTGCCATACTTTTTCTTAGCGACACCACCACTAACACTATCAAAGGATTTATGGGAGTAGGTCCAATGGATAACCATGAAGCAACTGAAATCTGGCAGAATATAGAAGAAGAAAAAAAAGGTCTCTATGACTTAATAAAAACTTACCACCGCATAAAAGAAGGTAAAATAAAAGTTAAATTTATGGATTTTATTCAGTCCTTATCTTTCTCCCAATCAAAAGAAAGCGGATTTATTTCTAGCGCTCTTTGTGAAAAAGAACCACTTCACATAAAAAAAGACGATCCAAGAATACCCGAAACCGATCCCTTAAAGCGATTACTTCAGTTGGAAGAATTTCTTATCGCGCCATTATGGATAGAAGGCAGAAATAGCGGGTTGATTATTGTTGATAATTACGTCACAAAAAAACCAATCATAGAAGAAGACATAAAAATATTTAATATGTTTGTAGACCAATCTAGTGGGGCGATAAAAAATTCTCAATCCTTCGAAGACACTCTCATAAAAGCGCAAACCGACCCGCTAACAGGATTATGGAACTACAGGTATTTCCAGCGCCAGCTAGATGCCGCTATAAAAACAGCTAAAACTCAAAACCAAAATATCTCGGTAATGATGATAGATATTGATAACTTCAAGAAATTCAATGATACCTGCGGCCATATACACGGCAATTTAGCATTACAGGAAATAAGTAAAATCCTCAAAGATACCTGCCGTAAAATAGATACCCTTTGCCGATATGGCGGTGAAGAATTTTCTCTTATCCTGCCTCACTCAAGCAAAGAAAACGCCCATCTACTGGGAGAAAGAATCAGACAATGCGTAGAAACAACTCCTATCCTAGATAACCACGCCTTCACAATAAGCATAGGAATTTCTTCTTTCCCGCAAGACGGAGACAACAAAGAAACCTTACTTCGAAAAGCCGACGAAGCCCTTTATGCGGCAAAAAGGAATGGCAAAAATCAAGTTGTTTTAGCTGATTTCATCCCCCAACCCATATAATTCGCGAAACTATCATATTAGGCGGGAACTTCTTCCTGGGGGGTTTTCTGAGCCGATTGGGCGGCAAATTTTACCGATACTACTTTCGAAACGCCTTTCTCCTGCATAGTAACCCCATACAAAACATCAGCGTTACTCATTGTTCGTTTATTATGCGTGATAATGATAAACTGAGAAACCGAAGAAAACTCCTTCAATAGCTGGTTAAACCTTACCACATTCGCTTCATCTAGGGGCGCGTCAATTTCATCAAGCACGCATATTGGTGAAGGTCTTACTCTAAAAATAGCAAAAATTAACGAAATAGCGGTTAACGCTTTTTCTCCGCCGGAAAGAAGAGAAACGTTCTGCAGTTTTTTACCTGGCGGCTGAACTTCAATTTCCACCCCTGACTCCAACACATCTTCAGGATCAAGAAGAACCAGCTGAGCTCTACCTCCGCCAAACAAAAATCTAAAGTTTTTCTTAAACTCTTCCTGAATCTTAGTAAAAGTTTCTATAAATATATCTTTGGTAATACGGTTAATCTTTAAAATCGCCTTTTTTAAATTATCTTTTGAAAGAACTAAATCCTGCTTCTGTTTATCTAGAAACTCTTCTCTCTTTTTCAGCTCTTCGAATTCTTCAATCGCGATAAGATTAACTTCGCCTAAAGAAGACATTCTTTTTTGAATCGTCTCCTTCTCGCAAACCAACACATCTAGGCTATCAACTACCTGCGAATCACCGACGGAAGTTCCATCAAACTCAATTTGATAAACTTGACGAAGATAATCTTTAATTTTGTCTTTTTCATACTCAAGACCTTGTATATCCAGTTTTTTGTTATAGATACAAGATTTAACTTCCTGTATCTGTTTCTCAAACACAATAGTCCGCTCTCTTTTATCTTCTATTTCCTGCTGTAAACTATTTTCCAGCTTTTCCAACTCTTGTTTTCTTTGCTCACACTCTAAAACCTTAAGCCTACCTTCTTCCATCTTTTTAGTTAACACGTCCATCTCTTGATGAAAAGACGTTATCCGCTCAACATTATTCTGCTTTTCTTTTTCTATCTCATCTATATTCTTTAAAACATCTGTTTTTTCCTCCTGAAAAAGAGTAATCTTTGAATTTAAACTTTCTTTTTCTTTTAAAAAAGACTGCTGTTGTTCCTCCTTCCTTACCATTTCAATATCTATCTCCTGCAAGCGCCGAGAATCCTTACCAATGGTCTCCTGACACTGATCCCAATCATACTGAGCTGTTTCTAACTGTTCTGTCAATCCCGCCAACTCACCCTCTAAATCACTTTGTCTTTGTTCAAACCCTTCTATATCCTGGACTGTCGTCGTTACTTCTTCATCAACTAGTTCTAACTCTTCCCCAAGCCTAGACCATTCACTATTTAAGCTATCATTCTCCTGCAGTTTCTCCTGCATCAGCCGCTCTTGGTCATCTATAATTTTATTTTCAACGGAAACCTCCTGTGTCAACTTATTCTTCTGTTCTTTCAATGACCCCAACTCTTCCTTTATCTGGGCTATTTCTTTCTGAGTATTATCAATTTTCCGTTCTAATTCTTCCTCTTCTAAAGACACAACTTTGGCTTCAATTTCTGTTTTATACCGGTTGCCTTCTTTGATGAATTCAACATTTTTTAATGAAATTACCATCTTATTTATATTTACCGGTTCCTCATCAAAAACAACGGTAATTTTTTTTGTCACAGAAAAGGTATCATACTTTGTCCGTAAATCTTTTAAAAAATCATAACAAGCCCTTAATTCGACTAATTCCTTATCCCCATCAATTAACTTAGTTTCTAATTCTTCTTTACGAAAAGCCAACTCTTTTTCTTTCAACGCTAAAATCACTCGTTGCTTTCTTAACCCGTCTAACTGACTCTCTATCTGAGAAACTTCTTTACCGACATTATCCAAAAGCTGTTTCTTCTCCCTTAATATCTCCAAAAGACGGCTTTTATCTAAAAAAAGACGAGATTTACGTTTAGTCAGCGACGCTAAATTAGTCTGTATTTCAATTCTTTGATTTGTAAAATTTACTTTTTTAGTTTCAAATTCTAAAATCTTCTCTTTATCCTCTTTTATTTTCTTCTTAGCTTGCGCGATTTCACTTTCTAACGCGTGTTTTTTATCTTCCAACTCTTTGATCTGGCTATCCGCGCTGCCTAAAACTTCTTCAATACTTATCAGCCGCTGACATTCATGCTCCAAACGGTCTTGCGCTGAAATCAATCTAGCATCTAAACTAATCTTTCTTTGGCTAAGATTATCGTTTCGTTCTGTAAGCTCTTTTTCTCTCTGTTCATAAACTGCTATATGTTTAAGCGAGGTTTCTGTCTCGGTGTTAAGAGATACTACTTCTGAGGTAGCGAGGGATAAATCCTTTCTTAACTGCTGCAGTCTCGCGATTAACTCTTCCCAACTCTGTTTAACCTCTACTAATTCTTTATTTTTGTTTTCTTCTGATTCACAAAGAACCACTAGTTCCTGATTGAAACTGGCGTTTTTATCTTCCAACCCGGAAAATTTTAGGACAGCTATTTTTTTCTCAATATCCAGGAGTTTTTCTTTTACTTCCTTATACCGTTTTGCTTTGCTCACCTGTCTTTCTAAATAACGAATTTGGCGCCGAACTTCGGAAAGTATATCTTCTAACCGAACCAAATTATCATCAGTTTCTTTCAAGCGCTTAAGCGCTTCCTTCTTGCGTTCCTTATACATCACAATGCCGCTGGCTTCATCAAATATAAGGCGTTTATCTTCCGGCTTATAACTTAAAAATATCTCGATTTTACCCTGCTCAATAAAAGAATAAGTTGACTCTCCTATCCCTGTTCCCATAAAAAGGGTCTGGACATCTTTTAATCTGACAACATTTTTATTAATAAAATAATTACTTTCGCCGGAACGATAAAGTTTCCGGGAAATAGAAACTTCCTCATACTCTATAGGAAGGTATTTATCTTCGTTAGAAAAGGTAAGAGAAACTTCAGAATAGTTTAACGGAGAGTGATGATCAGTGCCATTAAAAATAATGTCTTCCATCTTTGTTCCGCGCAAAGATTTGGGACTCTGTTCCCCCAATGCCCATTTTATGGAATCAAAGACATTGCTCTTACCGCAACCATTGGGTCCCACAACAACAATTACGCCGGGCTCAAATTTAAGAATGGTTTTTTCAGGAAAAGATTTAAAACCAAAAATTTCAAGTTCTTTTAAATGCATATTTTATATAAATCAATAAATTAACGGAGCAGGCATGCCTGCTCCCTACAGAAAACTTTAGACATTTGAGGTGATTTTAAATTCGTGCATTTCTTTTAACTTTTTTGTCAGTAGAGGGAGAATCTTCAAAACATCACCGACAATACCGTAATTAGCTACTTTAAAAATAGGCGCGTCAGGATCTTTGTTAATGGCAATAATAATTTTTGATGACTGCATCCCGACTAAATGCTGAATTTGCCCTGATATACCGCAGGCAATGTAAACTTTAGGACAAACCGTTCTGCCAGTCTGACCTACCTGATGAGAATAAGGAATCCAGCCACTATCAACGCAGGCACGCGAAGACCCTACTGCCGCCCCTAAAACAGCGGCTAATTCTTCTATCAGCTTAAAATTATCTACTGACTGCATACCTCGGCCGCCGGAAACAATAATATCTGCCTCAGCTAAATTAACAGTTGCTATAGTTTCTTTTATAAAATCTAAAAATTTCAAACGTTTATCCTGTTTACTTTCATCAAACGCCTCTTTAATAATTTCACCGGTTCGCGAAGAGTCTGATTCTGCCTCCGGCATTACTTTATGCCGCACCGTTGCCATCTGCGGCCTAAAATTAGGGCTGATAATCTGTGCCATAATGTTTCCGCCAAACGCCGGCCGGGTTTGAACTATAATTTTCTTTTCCTTATCTACATCTAACCCTGTGCAATCAGCGGTCAAACCAGTGTAAAGAGTTACCGCTATACGCGAAACAAGACTTCTGCCAGTAGTAGTCGCTCCCGCTAAAATAGCTTCCGGCTTATATTTATTAACTAAATCAACTATCACGCTGGTATAATTTTCAGCTATATAGTTTTCTAAAACAGGAGAATCAACAACAAAAACTTTATCCGCGCCTCGATAAATCAACTCCTGAGCCACGGCTGTTATATTATAACCTAAAAAAACCGCGCCGACATACGTACCTAAATCACCAGCTAACTGCTTTGCTTTTGCTAATAATTCAAAAGCAACCGGCGCAATAACTCCTTCTCTCTGCTCCGCGAATACCCATACGCCTTTATAGCTTGATAAATCATCCTTTATTACAACTTGGCGCAAAATCTTTATCGCGCTGAACTTACAACTACTTACACACGCGCCGCAAAGCGTACATTTATCTAAATCAATAACTGCCTTTTTATCAACTAAAGTTATAGCCCCAAGAGGACAAACTCCTAAACACAACCCACAGCCCACACACTTATCTTTTATTATTTGTATGCTCATAATCTCTTAAAATAATTAATTACAATAAACAAATCCCAAATTACAAACAATACACAATACTAAATATACAAATGAATCTAAAAATGAATTTATTTTTTTATCAACTGTCCCGAAATATATTCTCTTACCCATTTTTTATCTACCGTTTATTTATTGTATATTGTTATTTGTTTGTAATTTGGATTTTGTCTATTGTTTATTTACAATATATCCTTTATTTCCTCAATAAGCTGGCTTACTACTTCTTGCGGTTCGCCTTTAAAAAGCTTGCCCCCTTCTTTTTGAGGAGGAGTAAAAATCTTTAAAACTTGCGTTGGAGACCCATTAAGCCCAATCTGATCTTCGGCAATATTTAGATCGCTATTCGTCCAAACAGGAATTTTAGTACCCCGCGCCCGCATTTTACCTTTTAAAGAAGGCATTCGCGGTTCATTTATTTCTTTTACCACAGTAAGAAGCGCCGGTAACTGTAGCTCTAATAATTCATACCCTTCTTCTAACAGACGCTCTACAACTATTACCCGAGGAGTAGTATCGATGTGAACTGTATCTATTTTTCTAACATATGTTGCTTGCGGTAAATTTAAATGAGCGGCTATTCCCGGACCAACTTGCGCGGTATCTCCGTCGGAAGCTTGTTTGCCACAAATAACTAAGTCAAAATCAGAAATTTTCTCAAGCGCCTTTGCTAAAATAAGACTTGTTGACCAAGTATCGGAACCGGCGAAGGCTCTATCAGAAAGATGAATCCCTTCATCTACCCCCAAAGAAATAGCTTCTTTTAATACATCCTGCGCCTGGGCAGGACCCATAGTAATAGCTGTAACTTTACCGCCAAACCGCTCTTTTATTCTTAACGCCTCTTCAATAGCATACATATCAAAGGGGTTAATAACCGCCGCGACCCCTTCCCGAATCAGAGTATTGGTCTTTGGATCAATTTTTACGTCTGTGGTATCAGGTACCTGTTTTATACAAACTATTATATTCATTATTATTAAAGATTATCGGGTCAGGCAAACTTGACACATACAGGACATTTATACATATTCTAAAATTATATACCAAATTTGCTTTCTTTGCAATCGCTGTACTCTACTTTAATCGCTGTAATCAGAGATTTCTGAATTTTTCAGAAATCTCTTCATACTTTTGTTTAGTCTTATCAACAATATCAGCAGGAAGCTTTGGCGCCGGCGGCTGTTTATTCCAGTCCGTACTTTCCAAATAATCTCTCACGAACTGTTTATCAAAACTTACTTGTGCCCGACCAACAGCAAAATCATCTTTAGGCCAAAACCGGGAAGAATCCGGAGTCAGCACTTCATCAACTAAAATAACTTGTCCGTTATATATACCAAACTCAAACTTGGTATCAGCAATGATTACGCCCTTACCTTGCGCGTAATCTACTGCCTTCTTATAAATATCTAAACTTATACTTTTAACCTTCTCGGCTAACCGACTGCCAACTTTATCTTTCATATACTGGAAACTAACATTCTCATCATGCCCGATTTCTGCTTTTGTAGAAGGTGTAAATAAAGGTTTCTCTAATTTCTGTGACTCCCCTAACCCTTTAGGTAATTTCAAACCGCAAACGGTCCCGCTCTTGCTATATTCCTTCCAGCCCGATCCGGATAAATACCCTCTTACTACACATTCAAAAGGTATAACATCGCTTTTTTTAACAATCATAAATCTATCCGCCAAAATATCTTTATACTTAGATAAATTCGAGGGTAAATCATTAAAATCTGATGAAATAAGGTGGTTAGCAACTATGTCTTTCAAAAAAGAAAACCAGAACAAGGAAATTCGAGTTAAAATCTTACCCTTATCAGGAATAGGCGTATCTAGAACCACATCAAAACAGGAAATTCTGTCTGTTGCGACAATTAAAAGATTATCATCTAACTGATAAACGTCGCGGACCTTACCTTTTTTAAAAAGTTTTAACTCGCCTAAATCTGTATGGTTAACCATAGAATTTATTTCAGGTTAATTTTAACGGAGAAACGTAATCTCCAAATTGTTTCTGAAATTCTTTAAGCCTAACCTCTTGAGCGTCTAACTCATCAAACAAAATCCGGCTAATACCCTTTGCCTCTTTATAAATATTTCTTACTCTTTCAATTTTCGCTAAGTTTTGCGGTATTCTTAAAGTAAACTGAGTTACATAATCTGCCTCTGTATACCCCTTTCCTAAAACATCTTCAAATAATTTTCTTAAATCATCATACTTAGGAATTAACCCCGTTGCTGCTTTTAAAGCGCCTACCTGCCCATCGGCCATTAACCTGATCCATTTAAGCCAAACGCGCTTATCCTGCATCCTATTTAAAAACTTTCCATCTTTATCTCCTAAAAAATAGTTTACAGAAAAAATCAGCGGCGCCTGGGTTAATCCTTTAGCGAAATCTAAGTTCATTTCTATATATTTAGCCATGGTAATGGATAAAAAATCAATGTTAGACATAGGATTAAACACTCTTACCCCTTCTTGACCCAAGGTTGCCGCAGTCGTTTCTGACTCAAGAATCGCAGCTTTAGTAATTATGCCATGCTGCCATGAAAACGACGCCTCAACAGGCACAGAGGTATCAGAATCCCTACCGCCATAAATCAATCCTTTTACTACAACACCAGCGGGATTCTCTAAATTAGCGTCCAGATTCTCCAGTGATTTTAATCTTATAGTATAGCGGGCATTCTTATGCGACGGCGGAATCTCCTGTCCTGAAACATCAGTCTTTCCCGGAACCCATGAACCTGAATAATTAGTTCCTTTGTGAGGAAGCAAACCGTCTTTGCCAATCCAGTACGGTACACCCGCTTCATCTATCAAAATATTAGAAAAAATAACTTCATTAGCACCGTTAAGGATTTTAAATAATATAGCGTCATCTTTAGAATTAACATCTTTTATAATTCCAAAAATACCTCTTTCAACATTTACCGCGAACACTTCCCCCTCTCTTTTTCTTAAATAAGCGATATCGTCACCGATTATGGCTTCGCCTTTTAGCATCGCCGTTGAAGTTTTCCCGCACATACTGGGATAAGCCCCGCAAAAGTAGAATTTTTCTCCCTTTTCATCATCAATCCCCATTACAAACATATGCTCAGCAAGCCACCCTTCTCTGGAAGCTTTATTTATCGCCAACCTTAAAGCAAGCTTCTTAAGCCCAACGGTATTACCAGCATATTGAGTGTTTACACTGTACACTTTTTTATCTTCTAAATCTATATACACTCTTCTTTTATCAATATTCTTACTTATCGTCCCATCTAGTTGGCCGGCGCTGTGAACGAACTTAAAGAACTCTTTAACCCCTTTGTTTTTCTTAAATTGTTCGTATCCTGGCCGGTACAAAATATCTTCTGAATGCGACACGTAGGCGGAATCAGTAATTTGTACCGCTAAAATAGAAAATTCTGAATCAAGAGGACCCAAACAGAAAAAACACACATACATCTGTTTCCCCTTCATTATAGCTCTCAAATATCCCGTTATCTCAACTAATCCTTTTTCTCTATCTGTAGAGTTAATATGCTTGCCTAAATCTTGGCCCGCTTTCAACAAATACTTAGTATTCTTCTTATCACGAGCCTGATCAGAGCCGCCGTCAAAATGTATGGTTTGCCCATCTAGCGCTAATTTTTGCTCTTCTCCCAACGATACAGATCTATTCCTTATATAACTTACGTCATCGGCGGAATCGGTCCGAACAAACACTGAATCAGGATTACATAACTCAACATAAGTACTTATAAAGTCAATAAGATATGAATTATCTAATGCCTGAAGCTTAGCCAATTCCTTCTCGTCCATCTTGCTTCGAAGAAAAGTTAAACATTTTTCACTCATAAAACTCCTTATTATTCCTTAGGTATCTAGTTAATTTCGCCTAAATCACGAATTTAGGTGTATCCGCCTTTTCGTATTCATCCCTATAACAAACTCGATAAACCGATTCACGGAATATTTAGAGAAAGAAAATAAACACTCCAACAGTAGGTTAATTTATCATAAGACAACCATGATTGCAAGAATTTTTGGTTTTTATGGTGGTTTTTATAGGTTTAAGCTATCCTGCAAAAATATGCTGTGAGTATACACATTTGTGAATAGTTACGATACGGTATTACCTATGTGCGCGGTCACCCGCTGGAATGATTATGAGAAAAGCAGCTAAAAACTATTAAAAAGATACCTCCCTCATTATTTTTTTAGTCTATCTTTAAAATAACTTTTGAATCTTTAAGAAATTTATCCGCGCGCTCAATAACAACAACCGCGTTCTTCTCTGAAAAGTTTCGCTTATAATCAGCGTCTTCGCGCAAAATCATAGATTGTTGAAGAGCTTCGGCAAGATTATCGCTAAGAACTCCGTCTTTAACAAATAACTCTTTCATTGCCAAATAAAGACAGTAATGCCCTCTTTCTCTATAGCCTTTGGAATAAAGAAGCGCCCTTGCCGAATGAAACATAGCATAATAGCCTTTTATCGTAGCCCATTTGAAACCAGAATTAGTAAATTCTTGTCTTGCTGATTGCAAATCATCTTCGGCATCTTTAATTTCAAGATCAACTAAATGTTTTGCTTCTTCAAAAACAAAAATTCTTTTTCTTGCTAAACAATCTTTAAAGGTTATCTTCATTGAGTTCTCTCTCCCAAAGAATTTTGCCTTTATTTACTTGTTCCATAAACACTTTATCTTCATCAGCTTTTTTCATCATGTCAGCCGGAGTTTCTATTATGACCTGTATTTTTCTATTAGCAACTTTGGGAGAATATGAATATTTATTAATTAACGCGCGAACCGCCGCCTCTTCCGTAGTTAAAATAAAAAGGTCTATATCACTTTCCTGGGTGTCTTCACCTTTCGAGAAGCTGCCAAAAAGAATAATTTTATGCGTGTGAGTTTTGAGTTTTTCAATTATAGGCTCGAGAAAAAGCATATTCGTTAAAATTTTGAACTCTTGCATATATGGATTCGACGAATCCATTGTATAATATTTCATATTCCCTTCCGTTTTTCGCGCGACAAGGCCTTTTTTATGTAAGTCATTTAAAACGCGGTTTGCGGAACCATAGCTAACACCCGATCCCCTGGCAATTTCACGCTCATAACAGGGCTTGCCAGAATTTAAAAGAAGATATTTAAAGATTTTTTGAGAAATGCTGGAAAAAACGTATTTATTAATCATAAAAACATATCGCTCCATAGATTGAGTAATTACTCTATAGGCTGAGTATATAAGAAATACGCCTTTTTGTCAATATATTTTGAAAAGATTTCTGACTGAAATATAAGGTTCTTTCTTAAATAGGTTGCGATAACATATATAACCCTTTGCATTGTAAAGAGATGACGGAAATTTCTTTTATGCTAGTCTGCATGTCCGGATGGAAAACTTTATCAATCTAACAATTATATCTTTTGCTTTGATTATTACGCTTCTTAATTGCCAA
>JAHISK010000056.1 GCA_018818105.1 Candidatus Omnitrophota bacterium
AGAAAGCCGGTAATATTTGTGAAAAATATTAATAAGGAGTTTTACAAGGCGGTGGATAATTTTTACCGGTTGAAAAATGATAAGTTGAGGTTTGTTGGTGTTACGGGGACAAATGGTAAAACTACAACGTCTCACTTTATTGGGGATTTTCTCCGATATTCGGGGAAACAGGCCTCTTTAATAGGTACATTAACGTACAAAGTTGGGGCTAAGGTTTATAATTCAACTCATACAACTCCGGAGTATCTTTCTTTGAAGAAAATGATTAAACACCTTGATGGTAGGGGTGACCAATTTATAGTAATGGAGGTTTCCTCGCACGCTATAGATCAGAAGCGGATAGAAGGCATTGGTTTTGAAGTTTGCGTGTTTACTAATTTGACGCGGGATCATTTAGATTATCACAAGACAATAAAAAATTATTTTGATGTGAAGAGGCTTTTTTTTATAAATAATAAAAGGTGTATGGCTGTTATAAATGTCGACGATTCCTACGGGCGGCGGTTAAGAAAAGATGTTTTGGGCCAAATATCTTATGGAATAGACCGTAGGGCGGATTTAGGCGCGGCTAATATTAAGTTAGCGAAAGAATTTACGGTTTTTGATTTAATCTATAAAGGAAAGAGGCAGGTGGTTAAAACATCTTTTTTAGGCAGGCATAATGTTTCAAATATCTTAGCGGCGGCGGGGGCGGTTCTTTCGTTAGGAATATCTTTTGAGATGATTGTTGGGGCTATTCCATTTTTAAAGGCGGTACCGGGGCGGTTGGAGAAGGTGGCTAATGATATTTTTGTTGATTACGCGCATACTCCTGACGCGATAGAGAAAGTTCTTATTGTTTTAAAACAAATAGGTTATGGTCGTATTGTTTTAGTTTTTGGCTGTGGAGGAGATAGAGATAAAGGAAAAAGGGTTGTTATGGGGCGGCTTGCCTCTAGTTTTTCTACATTTTCAATAATTACTTCGGATAATCCGCGCGGCGAGTGTCCAAATAAGATTTGTTCTCAGATTGCAGGCGGGTTTAGGAATAACAATTATCAAATAATAGTTGATAGAGAAGAAGCTATTAAAAAAGCAATCAGCGTTAAAAGTAAGTATAAAAATTGTTGCGTGCTCATTGCCGGTAAGGGGCATGAGGAATATCAGATTATTGGGGATAAGACAATTCAATTTAGCGATTCGGAAGTTGTTAAGTCCCATGTGGCGGGGTGATATATAAAAAACTAAATATATTCGCTCAGGTTCAAATGTGTGCTTCGCATCATATCAGATTCATCTAAAAACGCTTGACTCGCCCATTTGTAAATGGGCTCAAACAAGAAGCGTTTTTGCGCTGCGCGCCGATAAACCCGATATTCACATTTGAAGAATCGCTCATATATTTAGTTTTTTATAGTATTCTGCTAAAGGTTGTTTAAAGAAAGATGTTATTTAACGATTTTAAATTATTAGAACGTTTATTGAAGCCGGTTAATATATCAAATATTTATCATTTTAAACCGTTTGATAAGTTTTCTATTGACTCCCGAACTATAAAAAAAGGAGAGGGGTTTATTGCTATTGCTGGTAAACATCATGATGGGCATAAATTTATCTCTGAGGCTCAAAGGAAAGGCGCCTCTTTCATTGTTGCTTCAAAAGAGTTGGTGGCTAAACCTAAAGTTCCTTTTTTTGTTGTTGATGACTCGCTTCATGCGTTAGGTGAAGTTGTTCGGTATATAAGGAAGAAGAGAAATCCCTATGTTTACGGTATTACAGGGTCCGTTGGAAAAACAACGACTAAAGAGATGTTAAGTTTTCTTCTTAGTGGCAGGTATCGAGTGTTAAAGAGCAGGGATACGGAAAATAATTTTTTGGGCGTAAGTAAAACATTTTTATCTTTGACTAATGAGAATGTAGCGGTTTTAGAGTTGGGGACGAATTCGCCAGGAGAGATAGAATCTTTATCGCGGTTATGTGTGCCGGATATAGGAATAATTACATTTATAAAACCGGTACATTTAGAAGGGTTGGGAAGTTTATCGGGGGTGTTTAAAGAAAAAACGGCGTTGTTACGTTTGAATCCTAAGATTAAAGCGGTGTTAAATGCTGATGACCCCTATTTAAAAAAAGTTAATTTTAAAGGTAAAATATACTGGTTTGGACAAAGCAGAAGAAATGATTTATATTTTCGTCTTCATAAACAAGATTCAAAAAACTCTGTGTTTCTTGTCCAAAATAAGTTTGAGTTAGTTTTGCCGACTCAATTTTGCGGGTTTATTGCTAACGCTATGGCGGCGTTAGCCGGCAGCCATATTTTAAGGGGGGAGTTAAAAGATGATGTGAACAAACTGAATGAATTTAAGGGGTTTGCCCCTTTACGTATGCAAGCGCAAGATATCGGGCGATTTTTTGTCATAAATGATTCTTATAATGCTAACCCTTATTCTTTTGAAGGGGCTTTAAAAGTGATAGAAAAATATTCTTTACCGAAAATTGCCGTGGTAGGCGATATGTTAGAGTTAGGTAAACGCAGCGTTTATTATCATCAAAATCTTGCTTTGATGATAATAAAGGCTAAATTTGATTGTTGTTTAGCTGTTGGTTCTTTTAGCCGGAGTTTAGTCCAACGGTTGAGGCAGTTAGGGTATAAGGGCGCGTATCATTTTTCTTCTCATAAAGATGTTGCTCAATTTATTAAAAAGAGAACAAAAAAAAGATATTTGATTTTTATTAAGGGTTCACGTAAGATGGAGTTGGAAAAAGTCTTAAATTATCTTTAGCGAACAGAAGGAGTTTTTTTATGCTTTATCATATTCTTTATCCGTTAAAACAGTATTTTTCAGTATTAAACGTTACTCAGTATATTACTTTTAGAGGGGGGTGTGCCTTTATTACTTCGTTTCTTCTTGTTATGTTTTTATGGGATTTTACTATAAAACGGCTAAAGAGGTTAAAGATTGTGGAAAAAATAGATATGTATGGCCACGTTCATTTAGAATCGTTGCATGAGGGGAAAAAAGGAACGCCTACGATGGGGGGAATTTTAATCATTTTTTCCGTACTTATGTCGACATTGTTATGGGCAAAATGGGATAACTATTTTATTTGGTTGAGTTTATTTGTTATGGTCGCGTTAGCATTGATTGGGTTGCGTGACGATATTTTAAAGATAAAAAGAGGTAAAGGTCTTTCTCGTTGGCAAAAGTTAATCAGTCAGAGCGTTGTAGGTGTAATTTTAGGTATTTTGGTTGTTGTTAGTAAAGAATCAACAACAACGTTAGATTTCCCTTTTTTAAAGAACGTAGTATTGAATTTAGGGTATTTTTATATATTTTGGGCTGCTTTTGTTATTGTTGCTACTTCTAACGCGGTTAATTTTACCGATGGATTAGATGGTTTAGCTATAGGCGCTTTAGTTATTAATTGTTTGCTTTTTGCCGTGTTAAGTTATGTTGTTGGGCATTTAAAGTTTGCTGGGTATCTTTTAATTCCTTATGTGTCGGGAAGCGGAGAGTTAGCTGTTTTGTGCTTGGCGTTGGTAGGCGCGGGGTTAGGATTTTTATGGTTTAACGCGTATCCCGCTCAAGTTTTTATGGGTGACGTAGGTGCTTTAGCGTTGGGCGGAGTTATTGGCGTTATCGCTTTGTTTATTAAGAAAGAGTTTTTGCTTGTTATTAGCGGCGGTTTATTTGTTTCCGAAGCCCTAACTGTTATATTACAAATACTTTCTGTGAAATTAAGAGGAAAAAAACTTTTTCTTGCTGCTCCATTACATCATCATTTACAGCTTCTAGGATGGAAAGAGCCTAAGATAATTGTGCGGCTTTGGATTGTTACTATTATGTGTGTGGTTGCTTCGTTGCTTACTTTGAAGATGAGATAAGATAAGAGAAGGGTCAAGGGTCAAGGGGCAAGGGTCAAGGAAGAGAAGAAGAAAAAGATGTGGGGCGAGGGAGCAGGGAAGGCAAGGATAGATTATTTTTCATTAATATGGATATAAATGATGTTAATAGAGTATGTGTCGTTGGGTGGGGTAAGAGTGGTCGTTCTTTATGTAAGTTGCTTCTAGAATTAGGTAAAAAGGTTAAAATTAGTGAGATAAAGGAAAGAAGCGCGTTTAGCACCGCGGTAATAGATGAATTTATAGATAAAGGAGTAGAATTTGAGTTCGGTGGCAACAGCGATAAGTTTATAAAAGAATCGCAGTTAGTAGTTTTAAGTCCCGGTGTAGATACCGCTAATTCGGACGCTTGCAAAATAGCTAAAACTTATGATATAGATGTTGTTGGAGAAATTGAGCTTTCTTTTTGGTTGACACAGGCGCAAGTAATTGCTATCACTGGAACTAATGGAAAAACTACTACGTCCCAGCTTACGCGGCAGGTGCTTAAGAAAAAAAGGAAAAGAGTTTTTTTAGGAGGAAATATTGGGATTCCATTTTCCTCTTTTGTGTTAGAAACTAAAAAAGATGATTTGGTTGTTTTAGAGATTAGTTCTTTTCAGCTAGAAACTATTAGGGAGTTTAAGCCTCATGTTTCAGCGTTACTTAATATTGCTTCTGATCATCTTGACCGGTATGTGAATTTTTCGGATTATTTCGACGCGAAGATGAATATATTTATGAATCAGGATAAAAATGACTGGGCGTTAATTAATAATAAGCTGGATTTAAATGGGATTAAGGATAGGGTTAATTCTAAAGTTCTCCGGTTTTCCAATGAGTTTTCTAATGAAAACTTTTCGTGCGCGTACAAAATCGGCAGTATCTTTGGTGTAAGTAGAGAAGAATGTGATGATGTTTTTAGGTCGTTTAAGGGGTTAGCTCACCGGATGCAGTTTGTAAGGCGCCTGCGGCAGATAGATTTCATCAATGATTCTAAAGCTACAAATCCTACTTCAACTGTTTGGGCTCTTAGTAATGTGACGTCTTCTGTGTTGCTCATTGCCGGAGGTAAAGATAAAGGATTGGATTTTTCAGAGATTATTCCTCATTTAGATAAGGTGAAAAAAGTGTTTCTTTTTGGAGAAGCCTCGGTAAAAATTAAAAATGAAATCAGCCCGTATGTTAAAACCGAAGTTTTTACTTCGTTAAGAGATAGTGTGAATAAGTCTTTTCAGGAGGCTACGGCTTCTGATGTCATTCTTTTATCTCCGATGTGTTCAAGTTATGATATGTTCACTGATTATGTTGATAGAGGGAATAGATTCATTGAAATAGTAAATAATCTTTAGCGCATAGCGTATAGCGGATAGAGTAAATAGATAATAAAATTATTGAATGAAAGTAATAAAAAAAGAACGAAAACTTATTTTTATGGCTATAGTGGCATTAACGTTGTTTGGAACATTAATGGTGTATGAGTCTTCTAGTTTATATGCCTATAAAAATTTAGCCGATGCGTCCTATTTTTTTAAAAAACAGTTTATTTTTTTTCTTGTTGGGTTAAGTGTTTTTTTTTCAATGTTATTTTTGGATTTAGAGTTATTAAGAAAGCATAATAAAGAGTTTTTAATTTCTATTATTTTTTTTCTTATCCTAATTATTTTTATTGGTAAAAAAGTGGGTGGTTCAAAAAGATGGTTTTATTTTCTCGGTTTTAATTTTCAGCCTTCGGAATTGCTTAAAGTTGCTTTTCTGTTATACTGCGCTGATTATTTCAGTCGTAAAGATGGCCTAATTAAAAATTTTAAGGCGGGCTTGGTGCCTTTGGGCATTGTCTTGGGAGGAATTTGTATATTGTTGTTGTTGCAGCCCGATTTGGGAACGGCGCTTTTTTTAGTGATGTGGACATTTATTTATTTGTTTCTTTATGGCGCGAAACGTAAACATTTGGTTTTAATTATTGTTTTTGGGGTAATCGCGTCGTTTTTTCTTATAAAGTTTTATCCTTATCGATTTAAAAGAATACTTGCTTATTGTGATCCTTTCGCTGACCCTCAAGGGGCAGGGTTTCAGTCGATCCAGTCTCAAATTGCTTATGGTGAAGGAGGTATTTTCGGTGTAGGATTTGGGTCAAGTTGTCAAAAACTGTTTTTTCTTCCCGCGGCGCATACCGATTTTATTTTCTCTATTATTGCTGAGGAGTTTGGTTTATGGGGAGCATTATTAGTTCTTTATGTTTTTTTTGTTATCCTATATAAGATGGGAAGTATTGCTGTTGGTATGGAGAATCGTTTTAAGCGAGGAATTTTGTGGGGAGTAGTTTTTATTTTTTCGTTGGAAGTGGTAATAAATGTTGGAGTCAGTTGTGGTTTATTGCCGATAACAGGTTTGCCTTTACCCTTTATAAGTTATGGTGGAAGTAATTTGATATCACATTATATCCTTTTAGGATTGTTTTTTAACGCGTCACGTGGAGAAGAAGTAAGATGCAAGAAGTAAGATGTAAGAAACATAATGTAAGAAGCGGGAACAAGACATTATTAGTATGTGAAAGAAGTGGTGGGCATGTGTTTCCCGCGGTTGCTTTAGGAGAGCAGTTGCGTAAACATCAAAAAGATGTTTATTTCTTTGTTACCGCGGCGTCTTTAAAATCTTACCTGCAAGAAAAGGAGTTTAAAGTTTATGGTAGGAGCTTTTCTTATCGTAATATAGTGTTTGAAAGTATTTGGCGCGCGGTAGAAGCGGTATGGATTCTTTTGGCTATAAGACCGAAACAAGTTATTGGTTTTGGCGGGAGAGACAGCTTTTTTTTGGTTTTGTTTAGCGCGATAGTAAGGTTGGATACGGCTATCTATGAGCCTAATATTATTTTTGGCAGAGCAAATAAAGTTCTTTCTTTTTTTGTCCGTAAAGTTTTATGCGGATTTTCTTCGATAGAGGTTTCTCGATACAAAGGAAGTAGGGGGGGGGAAAATAAGGTTAAGGTTGTTGGGATACCGTTGAGGGATAATATTAAGATAATTAATAAAGATGAGGCCCGTAAAGCTTTAGGGTTTGACGCTAAACCGGTTATTTTATGTTTCGGAGGTAGTCAGGGAGCTTCTTTTATAAATAAGAGTTTTATTGCGTTTATTGAGGCTTCTAAATTAGATTATAATATAATCCATCTTACGGGTAAAAGAGATTACTTTCAAATTAGCCAATTATATAATAAAATAGATAAGAAAGCTTTTGTAAAGGATTTTTATTATTCAATGGAGACCCTTTACAGTGTTGCTGATTTAGTAATTTGTAGATCGGGAGCGTCTACTTTAGGTGAAATCGCGTATTATAAGTTACCATCGATTTTAATTCCTTATCCTAGCGGTGGCCGGCATCAGAGGAAAAATGCTTATTATTTTAGCCAAAGGCAGGCGGCGTATGTTTTTCTTCAAGAAAATTTTTCGTTTGATGAGTTTAAGCAAACGGTTGAAAGATTAATTCAGGATAGGCAATTAAGAAAGACGGTAAAGGATAATTTAGGGAAGATACGTTTAGGTGTTAAAGCGCGGGATTTTTATAACGATATTTGGTCCTAATCGAAAGGTTTTTTATTTGACCTTCTAAATATTAGGAGAGGCAATTAGTAACTGTTAAGGAATAAACTTTCGCTCGTTATTAGGTGTTTAAGTATGGTAAGATTATCTTTTTTAGTAGGAGTGTTTAGCTTTATAGTTTTAGGTGTAAGCTTTGCCGAGCCTAAGACGGATAGGCTTTTAAAATCCGATCATTTTGTTATTAACTATCATGAAAATGTAGAATATAGCTATGTTAGTGAAGTAAAAGACATATGCGAGAAATATTACAGGGTTATTACTCAGGAGTTTAGGTTAGTAAGAGATGAGGCGTGGCTTTGGGCTAATCGGGCTAAGATTTTTATTGCTAAAGATAAAGAGGAGTATTCGAGTAAGTTTAGGTGTCCGATTTGGGCGACGGCCTGTGTGAATTATCAAGATAAGGTAATTTATACCTATCCTGATCAGGAAAATTTTGCCGCTATTCTTATTCATGAGTTAACCCATATAATTTTTAGAGAGTATGTTGGTTTAGGAAAATTTCCTCTTTGGTTGGATGAAGCAGTTTCGTTATATATGGAAGATAAGTATTCTGATGATTCTCGTCCCAGAAGAGACTTTACGTTAATAGAAAGAGCAATAGCAGAAAATAGTTACATAAAACTAACCGATTTAAATAAGGTAACAGCTTTGACGTTGGGAAGTCAACCGAAAGATTATGTCAACTTGTTTTATTCTGAGGCGTTTTCCATAGTTTATTTTATAATCAAAAAATACAGCCAGGATAATCTTTATCGCCTTATGTATTTCTTGAGAAGAGGCTATGATTGTGAGGATGCGGTATCTAAAGCTGTCTATTCGATAAGAGGTTGGGAGGACTTTGAAACCAAATGGAAAAGATTTTATCAGGAGTAAAAAATATATATCTTATAGGTATTGGCGGTGTAGGGATGAGCGGGTTAGCTCATCTTCTTAAAGATAAAGGGTTTAATGTCAGCGGATCTGATATTGGTGTTTCACCGTATCTAGAAATGATTCAGGAAAAAGGAATTAAAGTATCTATCGGTCATAGAACAGAGAACATAACTGACGATATAAATCTTATAGGGTATTCTTCGGCAATAAAAGAAGATAATCCTGAAATTATAGAAGCTAGGAGACGCGATATCACAGTATTAAAGCGAGCTGAATTATTGGGGCTTCTTTCTTGGGACAAAAAAATAATTGCTGTGGCCGGCAGCCATGGTAAAACCACAACAACGTCTTTAATCGGATACTTATTAACATCTTTGGGCTATCAGCCTGCTATGTTTGTTGGTGGGCTTCCTTTAAACTTTTTACAAAATGCTTGGTGGGGCAAAGACTATTTTGTTATAGAAACCGATGAAAGCGATGGTAGTTTTTTATATTATAGTCCATGGGTTTCAATAATCACTAATATTGATTATGAACATTTAGATTACTATAAAACAATTGGCAGTTTACGGGATAGCTTTTTGAAATTTGCGTATCAGACAAAGGAGAAAGTGTTTGGGTGGGAAGGAGATCCTTTTGTTCGGGAAATTCTTTCGCAGGTGGGGGGCGAGAGTTTTGGGTTGGGTGAAAATAGTAAAGTTAGAGCTGAGAATTTTAGAGTCGGGGCAGCTAGGAGTGAGTTTGATTTATATATAGATGATGAATTTATTACACCAGTAAGTACTCATTTGTTGGGAGAAAACAACGTTGCTAATGTTTTAGCTGCTTTCAGCCTTTTTCATTATATTGGTGAAGATTTAGAAAGGGTTAGCAGTATGCTTGAAAATTTTAAGGGAACTAAACGGCGGTTTCAGATAAAAGCGCGTCTAGGCGGTGTAGTATTTGTGGATGATTATGCTCATCATCCTACGGAAATTAAGTCTGTAGTGAGGGCCGCAAGATATTTGAATCCTAAACGACTAGTTGTTATTTGCCAGCCGCATCGGTTTTCTCGTTTAAAGTTGCTTTATGAAGAGTTTTCCCGTTGTTTTGATTCAGTAGATGAACTTATAATAACGGATATTTATTCTGCTTCTGAAAAAGAAAATTATAATATGAGCATAGATGCGCTTAAGGATAAGATATCGAAAAATTTTGACGGGAGAGTGAGATATATTCCTTCATCGATGTTAGCGCGCCAAGTTCCGTATTTTTTAAAAGAAGGAGATCTATGTTTAGGGATAGGGGCAGGTGACATCAATGTGTTAATGGAGGGTGTTATTGAGGAGTTTAAAAGGATAAGAGAGGCAGATGGAATTAAAATAAACAATATACAATAAATAAATTACAAACAAATAACAATAAACAAATGAAGAAAAAAGATAAAAAGATTTATAAATTCATAATATTCTCGTTAGTGTATTGTATATTCGGTATTGTGTATTGTTTGTAATTTGGGTTTTGTCTATTGTTTATTTTTGACAGAAGTAAAAGCTAGTAAGGAGGTGAGTATGGTTGTTGTTGAAGATACTCAGCGTTTAATTGTTAAGAGAGTCGTTAAATTAAAAGATTATACCTCTATCAAAATAGGTGGCAGAGTTAGCCGATTTTTTATTGTCAACACAGAACAGGATTTGTCTAAACTGGTTAAGGAAACCGGCGGATTGTTTTATCTTTTAGGAAAGGGATCAAATATTTTAGCTTCGGATGAGCGGCTAAGTAAGCCGGTAATAAAATTGGGAGAAGAATTTGATTATATAAAAAGAGATTTTTCCTTAGTTGAGGTTGGCGCGGCTACTTCATTTTTGAAGTTGGTTAAATACGCGGTTGAAAATGAGTTAGAAGGGGTGGAAAATTTAGTAGGCATTCCGGCTAGTGTAGGTGGTATGGTGTGTATGAATGCTTCTTCCTTTGGACGAGAAATTTCTTCTGTGGTAGAAAGGGTTAGATGTATGGACAAGGAAGGAAGCATTAGTATTGTGGAAAAAGATGAGATGAAGTTTGCTTATAGGAAGTCATCATTCGCGAATCGTATTATTTTAAGTGTTTGGTTTAAGTTTGAAAATGGCTTCAATTTAAAGGAGAAAGCTAAAAATTTTTTAAAGGAAAGGCGTATTAGGGGAGATTACGATTATCCTAGTTGTGGGTGCGTTTTTAAGAATCTTCCTGGCGGCGTTTTTAGCGGAGCGTTAATTGAAGGATGTGGGTTAAAGGGCGTTAGAAAAAACAACGCGGCAGTTTCCGAAAGACATGCTAATTTTATTGTTAATTTGGGCGGCGCGGGATTTAAGGATGTAGAGTGTTTGATTAAAATGATTAAAGAAAAGGTTCATGAAAAATACAACGTTGTTTTAGAAGAAGAAATTCATAGATGGACGTAAGAAAATTTAAAATGAAAATTACAAATTCCAAGCACCAAATAACAAATAATTTCCAAATTCAAATTACCAAATGACCAAAACATCAATGTTTTTATATCGTTTGTAATTTTGGTTATTGAATATTGGGATTTATTTGTAATTTGGAAATTGTTATTTGGAATTTAAGTAAACTTTTCACAATGCCTGAGTAAAGCGTGAGTAATATAAATATATGGATAATTCGGATTTGGGAGATATTAAGGTTGGGGTGTTGGCTGGAGGTGTTTCGCCAGAGAGGCAGGTATCGAAAGCGTCCGCGGAAGAAGTTTTTAAATCATTAGAAAGAAGCGGAGTAAGGGCAGTTTATATAGATATTTTTACCTCTGACGTAAAGGAGGTTAACAAGCTTATTAATGTTAGCGATATAGATTTTGCTTTTATTGCTTTACATGGAGAGTTTGGGGAGGATGGTCAGATACAGAAGATTTTAGAGGATCTAGAAATTCCCTATACAGGCTCAGGCCCGCGGGCAAGTTCCTTAGCACTGGATAAAATTGCGTCTAAGGAGATATTTTCGCGAAACGGTATATTCACAGCGCCTTATTATTTGTGGGAAGATTTGCCTCAAGGTGTTGAGTATCCTCTCCTAATAAAACCTGTTTATGGCGGGTCGAGTTTAGGAATTTCGGTTGTGAGAAATCGGAGTCAATTGAAAGAGAATATTAACTTATCAGGCTTTTTACACAATGAGATATTTTTGGAGAAGTATATTGAAGGAAGAGAATTTACTGTTGGTATTTTAGAAAATAGAGCTTTAGGGGTGGTTGAAATTATTCCTATAAAAGAATATTTTGATTTCGGCGCTAAATATAGTGATGGATTAGTTAAGATAGAAACAGATTTTCATTTAGAAAAAAGCGTTTCTAAAAAGATTCAGGAAATAGGGTTGGCAGCGCACGTAGCTTTAGGATGTCGTCATTTTTCCAGGGTCGATTTTATATTAGATAAAAAAAACAATCCGGTTGTTTTGGAAGTTAATTCGATTCCAGGGTTAACTTCACATAGTCTTTTACCTGTTTGCGCGAGGTGTCGCGGCATGGAGTTTGATGATCTAATTCTAAAAATAGTGAGGTTAGGATTACATGAGAAAATACAAGCGAAGAAAATATAAAAAAAGACGTAAGTATTTTAAGTTTAAATGGAATAAAGATGATTTTAATGTGAACAGTAAGTATGTTTGGATATCATTTTTGTTGATTTTGTTTTTAACAGGAATTATTTATTTAGGAAAAACTATATATGATTCTGATCTTTTTCGCGTGAAAAAAATAAAGGCTCAGGAGTATTTAACTAATAGCATTAATAATAAAATTATGGGGCAATCGTTGTTTACTTTAGATATCAGAAAGATTTACGCTGAGCTTGTTAAGGTTTACCCTGAATGTAAGAATATTCATGTTCGTAAAGAATTTCCTGATTCCTTGAATGTAGAGATGGAAAAAAGAGTGCCCTTTATTCAGATACGAAAAGAAAAGTTTTATCCAGTAGATGACGGAGCTATTATTCTTAGCGAGGGAGATGATGAACCAATAGAAGGTGTTGTTTCTGCTGATTTAGGCGGTTATGATAAGCCGTTGAAAAAAGGAGATAGGTATATAGATAAAAGGATAGATTATGTTTTTAGCTTAATGAAAGTATTGAAATCAGAACAGTTTTTTGATGGTTTTTCTGTGGAATTAATTAACGCAGCACATCCGGAGGCGATGTATTTTGTTGTTAGCGATAATAATGATAACACGTCAAATCAGGTGGAAGTGATTGTCGGTAAGGATAACTTTAAACGTAAACTATATCTTTTTGACAATGTTTTAAAGGAGAGGTTACAGGGAACTCTTTCCGAGGTTAAATATATAGATTTACGATATAATAAGGTTTATTTGGGATACAAAAGATAAAATATTATATGCACTCCCAACTATGAACTACGAACTATTATGAAAGGGATTTGTGGGATAGATATAGATAGGGATAATGTTTTTATTTCTTTCGCGGCGGTAAACCGGGGACGAATTAATTTTTTAAAGGAGATAGAAGTTGGGGCTATTTGTGATGATGGGTTTTTGGATTATTTTAAAAAAAACTCTGAAAGATTAAATAAGTCAATAATGGTTGAGGAAAAAAGATTATCGATTAAGGTAGATGATGTTTTCCTCAATTTACCGAGACAGTTAGAAAAAAAACGGGTAGTTGAGGATGTCGTGCCTTTTAAAAAAAGGAAAAAAATTAATCCTCCCGATTTGATTATGGCTAAGAAACATATTGCCGATATATTTTTAGATTGGGATGATTTTTGTATCCACAATTTTGTTTTAGGTTGTGAGATAGAAGGCAAACTCTATCCAACTTTGCCGATAGGAGTTCCCGCGAAAAAAATAAAACTAAAATCTTTGTTAGTATGGGTTAAAGATAAATTGCATAGGGAGGTAGAAGATATTTTTGATAATGTAGATAGAAGGTTTGGCGGATTTGTTTCTTCTGATGCCAGTAGTTTTACCGCTTCTTTTCCTGAAGGATATATAAGGAAAAATGACAAAGATATTTTCTGTGTGATTAACATTGGCTATGATAATAGTCATTTTGTTGTTTGTAGGGCTGGCGCGCTTGAGTTTGGAAAGGAATTTGATTTTGGCTCGAAGAAAATCATTGCGGCGATAGAGAAAAGGTTTCTGCTTTCTCCGGTATTAGCAAACGAGGTTTTCGCGAGGTATATTTCTTTTAAAAATGTACCTTATTATAAGGAAATAAGCATTAAAAAATCAAACACCTATACAAATTTAAGTACGCAAGCGGTAAATTCATTTGTTAGGGAATATATAAAAGGAGAAGTTAATTTTATGCTGGAAAAGATAAAACAGAAAGTGGGAATAGAGAGCTTTATCCTTTCTTTTGTGGGTAGGTTGAATGCTAAGGAAGGTTTTTATAGTTTTCTTAAAGATTTTATTCCTTATCAGGTAAAAGTTTTTTCTCCCACAGGGCATAATAAAAGTGTATCTTCTTCTTTTGGTTGTTTGAAATATGGGATGCATCGTTTTTTAGAGTTGGAATATTGTAGAAAACAAGAGTCTTTTTGGGAAAGGTTTTTAAAGGTTTATAAAGAGTATTTCTAGGGGGGGTGCTAAATTATATTTACCCCGTAGAGTAATTGTGATATATTCAATTAATTGGCGCTGTCGTATAATATCATCAGAGCCTGATTTCACTGATTAAAGACTAATATTATCAATCAATGTTATCAAGATTTAATCTGAGTAGGACAGTTTTAGGCGGCATCGTTAGTTTTATCACCTAGACAACTTAGGAAAGGAGGCAGGGATGATGAAGAAAAGAGTTTTAGTTGTTGATGATGAAAAGGAGATTACGGATTTTTTAGAGCGGTTTTTAAATAGATTTGATATCACGGTTGTAAAAGCCAGTGAGGGTATGCAGGCTTTTGATTTTTACAATAAGCATAATCCTGATTGCGTGTTTTTAGATATTCAAATGCCGGGTAAAGATGGAATGACCGTATTGAAAGAGTTAAGAGCAATAGATTCTGCTTCAAAAATTATTATGATTACGGGGCGAGATGATAAGGAATTCCAAGAAAAAGCTAAACAGTTAGGAGCGATTGATTATATAACGAAACCTTTAGATTTGGGTGAGTTGAGTAGTAAAATAGAAAAGTATATTCTTTAGCACTAATCATATATAGTTTGGTCTGGTTTATCTCTAAATCTTTATGAGTCGCGAAAGGCGCTTATTAATGTAAGTAAATAGTGTTAATTGCAAGAGGTATAAGGTCATAAAAGTATCAATTATTCATTCAATTAGGTGTAGCTTTTTTTTTCTGAGTTTGGAGTTTTGCGGAGGATGTTGAGGCATGAAATCATCCTATAGAAAAAGCTTAGAAAACGCGGCGAGACAAACGACGCTTGTTCAAAGCGCGGATACACTTATTAAGTTGATTTTACGCATTATTGTAAGTAATAGTAAAGTAAAACACGCGGGAATTTTTCTTTATGATAAGGAGCGTGATGAATATGTGTTGAAAGTTTCGCATGGGAATTCCGATTTTAAAATTCCTTCCGGATTTGTAAAGATAAGTAGAAATAATGTTTTAATAAGGTATTTCTTAGATAAGAAGGGAGAGTTTTCTTCTGACATTATTCTTTTAAGGGAAATAGATAAGTTATTTGAATTACCGAAAGTGAAAAATGATCTAGCGTTTAGAGAGTTTATTGTTGAGCTTAAAAATAACCTTTCGTTATATCAGGCCCAAATTTGTATTCCTGGATTTTTTCGGAAGGATTTAATTTTCGTTTTATTTTTAGGTAATAAGGTTAATCTTGAGGGATTTGGAGAGGAAGAAATCGGGTTTCTAACTGTGCTTGTTTCCAACATTGTCATGGCTATAAAAAATGCTTGGTTGGTCGAGGACCTTAATAAGCAACTGCAGATTAATAAACGTCTGTTTCTTCAGACTGTATCAGCTTTAACTTCCAGCATTGAAGCTAAAGATAAATATACTGTTGGTCATACGGAAAGAGTTATGAAACATTGCCTTGTTATCGTTGAACATTTGAAAGAAGACAAAAGAATATTCAATGAGGAGAAGTTTAAAGAAGATTTAAGAGTTTCGGCATTATTACATGATATCGGTAAAATTGGTATTTCAGAGAAAATTCTTAATAAGAAAGGACCATTAACGCAAAGGGAGCGTAAAATTATAGAGAAGCATCCTTTGACAGGAGTAGGTATTTTAAATCATATTGAAGAATTTAGTGAGGTTTTGTTAGGCGTTAAACATCATCACGAAAGGCCTGACGGTCAAGGTTATCCTTGTCGGTTAAAAGGTAAACAAATACCTCTTATCGCGGCCATCATAGCTATTGCTGATACTTTTGACGCGATGACAGTGGGACGGTCATATAGAGACGCTGTTGCGCCTATGGACGCGGTTAGAGAAATCAAGAAGAATAAAGGGAAACAATTTCTTCCTGCGGTAGTAAATGCTTTTCTTAAAGCTTATAAATATTAACAGTGAAACGAATACTTATTTTTTATATTTCTGATTTTGGCGGTCACAGTAAGGCGGCAGAGAACATCAAAGAAGCTTTTCGATATAAAAATTCTGACGCGAAAGTTCTCAGTATAAATGGATTCGGTTATTTTTATCCTTATTGGGAGAAATTCGTTGATTTTTTATATACTATAGTAATAAAACATATCCCTAACTTATGGGGAGGCATTTATGATCGTAAACGAGTAATAAAATCACTTACGCCTTGCCGGACATTAGTCAATAGAATGACTTTTGGTAAATTATCACGCCTTATCGATAGTTTTAATCCAACTTGTTTTGTCGCTACACAAGCTTTTCCTTGTGGTTTAGTAGCTGATTTTAAGCAAAAATTTGGGTTGAAAATTCCGCTTATAGCTGTAGTTACGGATTATTATCCTCATCGGTTTTGGATTCATTCCTGTATAGATAAATATGTTGTCGCGTGTCAAGAGGCGAAAAATATTTTAGTTAAAGAAGGGGTTGATGAAGAAAAAATAAAAGTTTTAGGAATTCCTATATCAGTAAAGTTCCTAAATGCTTATTCCCGAGAAGATGTTGCTAACCGGCTAAATTGCAATAAAGATTTAGATTCAGTATTGATTATGGGGGGAGGCTTAGGTATCGGCCCTATAAAAAAGATAGCCCAGCAGCTTGATTCTTTGGATAGTAAATTTCAAATCATTGTGGTGTGCGGCAGGAACAAGATGCTTTATAATTGGTTTGAGAAGAACAAAAAAGATTTTAAAAAACCAATTTTTTGTTTTGGCTATATTGATTTTGTTCATAAAATCATGAATTTTGCCGATATAATTATTACTAAAGCAGGCGGCATAACGGTGTCGGAAGCTTTGGCTAAAAGTTTAGGGATAATTATTATTAATCCTATTCCTGGTCAGGAAGAAAGAAATGTAAATTATCTTCTTCGTCGGGGAGCGGTTGTGAAAGTAGAGAATACGGCTTTGATAGCAGCTGTTGTCAAAGAAATGCTACGGGATAAAAGCAAGATTTATTCGCTTAAGGAAAAAGCGCGAGAAAATTCATTTATTGATTCTTCTTTACGGATAGTAGACTTAATTTTAGGGGAAATAACTGAACAATCTTGAAGAGATATTAATTGAAATTAGCTCGCTTACGCTTGCGAGATTGATAGAAATTTATTGAGTATGAATCTTTAAACAGATAGTTTTTTAGTTGCAACTAATTTCTATGAATTTCAATCAATTTCGCGAACGTAGTGAGCAAATCTCTATCAACGTCTATTATATATATGTATTATCTTTTTGTTTTGGGTAAAATAGTTTGTGTTACTTGCCCTCGATGCTTATGCTATTTTTTCGCGAAAGTTGTTGCCACGGTTTATTTTTATCTTTCTAAAAAGGACAGAGAATCAGTTAAGTATAATATAGCTCCCCTTGTAAAGGCAGAAGAACTAAACTTTTACGCGCGGAAGGTGTTTATTAATTTCGCATATTATCTAGTGGATTTTTTTAGGTATTCAAAGCTAGATCAAAATTTTATTAGAAAATATGTAAAAGTAGAAGGTGCCCATTTTCTTGAGGAAAGTTTGGCTAAGAAAAAAGGTGTTATTTCTCTTAGCGCTCATTTAGGTAATTATGAGTTAGGCGGCGCGGTAGGCGCTCTCCTAGGATATCCCATATATGCTGTTACCTTACCGCATAAAGATAAACGGACAAATGATTTTTTTAATCAGCAACGGCGCAGAGTCGGTATGGGGGTTATTTCTACAGGGGTTAGAGTGAAACAGTGTTTTTCTATTTTGAGACAGGGTAATATGATTGCTTTTCTTGGTGATAAAGATTTTAGCGGTAACGCCGGAGTAAAAACTGAGATGTGTTCTAAAATAGCAAATATACCTAGAGGCGCGTTCTATTTTGCGATGAAAACAGGTGCGACCATCGTGCCCACTTTCTTTGTTCGGGAAAACAAGAAGTTTTACCGTTTTATTTTTGAGAAACCCATTTGGGAAAGTTCTGATAGAAAGAAATCTGTACCTGAGGATGTTCAACTAGCGGCAATAATAAAAAATTATGTTACTGTAGTAGAGAGGTATTTAAGCAATTACCCTGATCAGTGGTATATGTTTGAAAAATATTGGGTCAAAGCTGATAGCTGATAGCAGAAAGTTGAAGGCATATTATTATGAAGATTTGGGTAGTGATTCCCGCGTATAATGAAGGGTATGATATGAAAGGGCAAAGGGTTACTCCTATAATGCCCTTAAGTCAATTGTTGGGAAATATCAAAAAGAAGGAGTTATCAGCGATTGTTATTGATGATGGGTCTAAAGATAACACTTTTGATATTGTCAACGGAGAGGCCGATATAGTGATTAGAAATAAAGATAATCTTGGTAAAGGAAGAGCTTTAAAGAAAGCAATAGATTATCTTTTGGTAAACGAAAAATTTGATTACATTATTACTATGGATGCTGATGGTCAGCATTGTTCTTCAGATTTAGACGGTTTTTTAAGTAAGGCTAAAGAAGGACTTTCTTTTGTTGTGGGGGATAGAATGGGTAATCCTTGCGATATGCCTAAGCTAAGAGTTTTTACTAATCAAGTTATGTCTTGGTTCATTTCTAAGATAGCACAACAGAAGATTCCTGATACTCAATGCGGGTTTCGCTTGATCAAAAGAGATGTATTAGAAGAGATAAGAATAAAGACAGACAAATTTGAAATAGAATCAGAGATTCTTATAAAAGCCGCCAGATGCGGCTTTATCATAGATAGTATTCCTATAAAGAGCATTTATTTTAAGAACCAAAGAAGTAAGATAAGCCCTTTGCTAGATACAATACGGTTTGTAAAGTTTATTTTAGCGTTATATAAGGGAAACGAATAGTAAAAATTAGCAATTAGCATTTTAAAATGGTCGGTTAGTAACGGTTAATTGATCAATGCCCATGGATTTCAAATTACTGTTAGGAGAATATGGATATAAGTAATGAGTTATTGGTTTTTTTGGTTTCGGCGTCGCCGGTAGTCGAATTAAGAGGAGCTATTCCTATTGGTGTTGCTAAAGGAATGGCAATCGGTAAAATTTTTGTGTTCGCTTTGTTGGGCAACCTTTTACCGATTTGTCCGTTACTGCTATTTTTTAGATGGGGGTTAGCTAGATTGGAACGGATAAAAATAATAGATAAGATTTTTAAATGGTGGTTTAAGAGAGTAGAAAAAAAATCCAAAATAGTAGAAAAGTACGGGTTTTGGGGGTTAGTTTTTTTTGTGTCAATTCCTTGTCCTGGAACAGGCGCTTGGACGGGAAGTGTAGCGGCGACGCTATTTAACTTTAGAATACGAAAAGCAATTTTAGCTATTTCTTTAGGTGTTTTATTAGCGGGGATTTTTGTGACATTCGTGACTGCGGGGTTAGTAAAATTAGCTCAAGTTATCTTATAATCTTATAAATGAAATTTTTATCTCTAACTTATAACTTAAAACATATAACCTAAAACTATTTAATCATGGTGCATTTTTATATAGGCGACGGTAAAGGTAAAACTACGGCGGCTTTTGGTTTGGCTCTACGAGCGGCAGGGTTTAAGAAGAACGTGTATATTAGCCAGTTTTTAAAAGGTAAAGATGCTGTTAGTGGAGAGGTTGAGTTTATTAGAGGGGTGAAGTCATCTATTTCGGTTGAACGGTTTAGCGGACAGGTTCACCCAATGTTTTTGAAAAAAGGCAAGAAGTTTGACTTGAAAAAAATGAAAGCATCAACGTTTCAAGCTTTATTAAAAATAGAAAAATATATTGATGAAGGAAAGTTTGATGTAATAGTTTTAGATGAAATTCTTAATTCAGTTAGAGGTAAAGTTTGTTCAAAGGCTATTTTAAAACGGCTGATAAAAAAAAGTAAGGGCATAGAGTTTATTTTAACAGGCAGAACTGCGTCGGATGATTTAATTAAGTTAGCTGATTACGTGAGTTGTATTAATAAAGTAAAACATCCTTTTGATAAAGGAATTTTAGCCCGCCAAGGGATAGAATATTAGTAATGTATGGGAATTTATGGTTTTTTTCTTGCAAAGGGGTGAATAAAGAGATAATAATTGTAGGGGCGTCGCTTGTCTGCGCCCGATTATTAATTATGATTAGACCATAAATATGATTTAGCATAATGATATGGTCATCCAATTGTTGATGATTTTATATTATTACGGGCGTAGACAAGCGACGCCCCTACGTAATTCTTTAAAACCAAATTTATTTTTTTCTAAACACTATACTCTTATAATTTATGAAGATCATCGATAAACAAATCATTGGTAAAGATAAGAATGCGAGGATTGTACAGATAAAAGTTTATTCTCCATTGATCGCAGGGCAATTTCGCGCCGGGCAGTTTGTTATTATTATGGTATCGCGGGAGTCAGAGAGGATTCCTTTAACTATCGCTGATAGTGATATAAAGACAGGCGCGGTTACTATAATATTTCAGGAGTTAGGATATTCCACGAAACTTTTAGGTTCTTTGCGTAAGGGCCGTTCTCTTTATGCTTTAAGTGGCCCCTTAGGTAATCCAGCAGACATTAGTAATTACGGTAAGGTGTTAGTTGTGGGTGGTGGCGTAGGTATTGCTGAAGTTTATCCTGTTGTAAAAGCCTTAGCAGAAAACGGATGTCGGATTACGGCTGTTTTAGGAGCTAGGACTAAATCGCTGTTAATATTGAAAGATCAAATTCGGGGTTATTGCGAAAAAACCTTTATTACTACAGATGATGGCACAATTGGAAAGAGAGGGTTTATTACAGATGTTTTGAAGGAAACCTTAAAAAAAAATAGCGATTTTAACTTAGTATATTGTGTCGGTCCTGTTGTGATGATGCGTAAAGTCGCCGAAATGACTAAAGTCTATAGCATAAAAACAAAAGTTTCATTAAACGCTATTATGCTGGATGGAACAGGAATGTGTGGTAGTTGTCGGGTTAAACTAGGAAATAAGACTAAACTGTGTTGTGTTGATGGTCCGGATTTTAATGCTCATTGTGTTGATTTTGATCAACTTTTGCTACGGCAGGATAGATTTTTAGAGAAAGAAAAATTAATCAAGAAGATTTTTAAACAATAGTAGGGTTCAGGCCTGCCTGAACCGTTTAAAAAATTATAATATAATAATTAAATTAGAGGTACGGGCGGGCCCGTACCCTACAGACTATGTCAGAGAATAAAATAAAAAAAATATCTTTAGTTCAGAGAAAGACTACTTTTAAAGAGGTTTCCTTAGGATTTAGTAAAAGCCAAGCTTTAGTTGAAGCAAAAAGATGTCTTCAGTGTAAGAATTCGCCTTGTGTAAGAGCGTGTCCAGTTAACATTGATATCAAAGAATTTATACGGCGGATAGTTAATAAAGAGTATAGTGGGGCGTTAAATAAAATAAGAGAGAAAAACAATCTGGGCGCGGTTTGCGGGAGAGTTTGTCCTCAGGAAGAGCTTTGTCAGCGTGGTTGCGTATTAAATAAAACTAAGAACCCTATAAAAATAGGGTATTTAGAACGCTTCGCCGCCGACTATGGCGGTAGAAACGAAGGACGAAGAACGAAGGACGAAGAACGAAGGATGAAAGACGATAAAGAAAATATCTTTTGTCGCTCGTCTTTCGTCCGAGCGAGTGAAACGAGCAGTCGTCCTTCATGCTTCGGTTTAAAGTATAAACAGAAGGTGGCTGTGGTAGGAAGCGGTCCCGCAGGGTTAGTATGCGCCGGTGAATTGGTAAAGAAAGGATTTTCAGTTGAGATATTTGAGGCTTTGCATAAACCGGGAGGCGTATTAGTGTATGGGATACCGCAGTTTCGGTTGCCGAAAAATATTATCGATAACGAAGTAAGCTATATAAAAAGTTTAGGCGTAAAAGTTCATGCTAATTTTTTTGTTGGGAAAACAAAAACTATAACTCAGTTAAGAGGAGATGGATTTAGCGCTTTTTTTATTGGGGTTGGTGCTGGCGCGCCGTTATTTTTAAATATTGAGGGAGAGAATTTAAATGGTGTTTATTCTGCTAACGAGTTTCTCACTCGTATAAATCTTATGAAAGCGTATCTTTTTCCGAAGTATCATACGCCGGTTAATGTGGGTAAGCGGGTAGGTGTTATTGGTGCCGGCAATGTGGCGTTTGATTGCGCGCGCAGCGCGTTACGGTTGGGGGCGAAGGAAGTTTTTATTATATACAGGCGTACGCGTAAAGAAGTTCCCGCTAGAGAAGAAGTAGTAGAGAATGCTAAAGAAGAAGGCATTGAATTTAAATTTCTTACCGCGCCGGTTCAAATTATATCTGATGGCAAGGGCAATGTAGTAGGGGCGGTATGTATTAAAAATAAGCTTGGTTTTGTAGATTCTTCGGGAAGAAAGTCGCCTGTTCCTATAGAAGGGTCTGAATTCAGAATTAATTTAGATACAATAGTTTTTGCTATAGGGACAAGTGCTAACCCGCTTTTTATACAGACTGTTAAGGGATTAGTTCTGACTAAACGGGGATATATAGAGGTTGATGATAATTTTCAGACGTCTATCCCGGAAATCTTTGCCGGAGGTGATATTGTTAGCGGATCAGCAACTGTTATTAGCGCTATACAACAAGGGAAAGTCGCTGCAGTCAGCATAGAAAAATATCTGAAAAAGGAGAGTTGACGTAAGGATAATTGAGTAATACAATATTAGATTATGTTGTAGTGGCGATTCATGAATCGCTCGATTATAAATATAAGGGGTCAAGCTTGTCTGAACCTTGAAGGAGATGATATGAATGATAAAAATTTGACGAAAAATGAAGTTTTAAAGGTTGCTAAAGAGAAAGACGTGAAGTTTATTCGGTTGTGGTTTGCTGATATTACCGGGCAGATGAAAGGGTTTGCTATTACTCGGAATGAGTTGGAAAATGCCTTAGAAGACGGTATGGGGTTTGACGGGTCTTCTATTAAAGGGTTTGCTCGTATAGATGAGTCGGATATGATTGCTATGCCGGATCCTACTACATTTATTATTTTACCGTATCGCGAGAAAGAAAATGCTGTCGCAGGAATGCTTTGCGATATTCTTAATACAGATGGAACACCTTATCAGGGAGATTCGAGGTATATATTACGAAAAATTTTAAATAAAGCGAAAGAAAAAGGGTTTACGTTTTATATCGGACCGGAACTGGAATTTTTTATTTTTAAAGATGAAAAGTCCACGCAGATTTTAGATGAAGGGGGGTATTTTGATATTACTACCCTTGATGCGGGAAATCAGGTTCGCCGTGAAGTTATTTTGATGCTGGAAAAAATGGGGATTCAGGTAGAGTATTCGCATCATGAAGTAGCTCCTTCTCAGCATGAGATTGATTTACGTTATGCCGATGCCACGACAATGGCAGACATTGTTATGGTATATAGAATGGTTGTAAAAGAGATAGCTCAGAAATACGGGTTTTATGCTACGTTTATGCCTAAACCGATGTATGGAGTTAATGGATCAGGGATGCATACGCATCAATCTTTGTTTAGAGGAAAAAATAACGCTTTTTTTGATCCCGAGGATAAGAATCATTTATCTGATGACGCAAAAGCTTATATGGCTGGTATTTTGAAGCATTCAAAAGAGTTAACTTTCGTGTGTAATCAGTGGGTGAATTCTTATAAACGGCTTGTTCCTGGGTATGAAGCGCCTGTTTATATTTGTTGGGCGAGCCGTAATAGAAGTGCGTTAGTTAGAGTTCCTATGTATAAACCTGGGAAAGAAAAAGCTACGCGTATTGAGTTTCGGTCTCCTGATCCGGCATGTAACCCTTATTTAGCGTTCGCCTGTATGTTGGCAGCGGGACTTAAAGGGATGGAGGAAGGGTATGCCTTAGCAGATCCTATGGAGAGAGATGTGTATCGTCTTACGCCGGAAGAAATGGATGAGCATGGGATTAGCTGTTTACCGGGAAGTTTGATTGAAGCGATTGAGATTGCTGAAAGTAGTGAGTTTTTAAGAGAGATTTTAGGCGATCATATTTTTAATAATCTTATTATGAGTAAGAAAATTGAGTGGGATGAATATAGAAAACGCATACATGAGTATGAACTTGTAACGTATTTGCCAATATTATAGATAACGCACAGGATTCAGCGAAGAGGAGAGTTATGAAAAAGACGTCATATAAAGATCAGATTGCGGCGTTAAGTAAAATAAGTAAAGCGATAACTTCTGATCTTTACTTAGAAGACGTGCTTAAGTTAATTGTTACGTTAACGGCAAATGTTATGAAAGCAAAAATTTGCGCGTTGTGGCTCCTGGATTCTAAAACTAAAGAATTAAGAATAAGGGCGACTCAGGCAATGAGTAAAGATTATCTGCGAGAGAGAAAGATAAAGTTAGGTGAAGGAATCGTAGGGTTGGTAGCGAAAGATAAGAAACCCATAGTTATTAGCGATGTAACTAAGGACCAACGATATAAAGAAAAAGAGTTAGCTAAAAAAGAAAAATTAGTATCAATGCTTAGCGTGCCGATGATGATAAAAAAGAAAGTATCAGGAGTAATTAACTGTTATACTGTCGCGCCGTATGAGTTTACTAAAAGCGATATAGATTTGTTGAGCGCAGTAGCTAATCAAGCCGCGGTAGCTATAGAAAATACCGAATTAATGGTTAAAACTAGGGTTATTCAGGAAGAATTACAGGCTCGAAAAGCGGTTGAGAAAGCAAAGGGAATACTAATGCGGGATCAAAATATAGATGAAGAACAAGCGTATAATTTACTTAGAAAATCAAGTATGGATAGGCGTGTTTCTATGAAAGATATTGCCGAAGCAATAGTTCTTGCGTACGAGGTTAAAAAGATTAAGTAATAAACCGCGATAAAATAACCAAGTTTTAGGCGTTAAAGATACAATAATCAAGAAAAAAGATACAAATAAATTCCAATGACCAAGAAACAATAACAAATGAATTTTTGTTTTTAATCATCTTTTTGATTATTGATATTGGTGATTGGTTATTATTTGGTTAAAGTCTTTTGTATCTTGGAGATTATTAGAATTGGTAATTAAACTTTTGATAATGTTTTTTAAGGATTATAAAGGAGTTAAGTAATGAATTATATAAAAGGTCATATTGGAAGGATGTTTGTATTGCATTTTAATGATAACGATATCCTTCTTAAAGAGTTTGATAAGTTTGCTAAGAAAGAGAGAATTAATGCGGCGGTTATTCATTTGTTAGGCGCGCTTAAGGATGGGGATTTGGTAATAGGACCGAAAAAGGCTGTTGTTCCGTCTAAGCCTAACTGGGTTAAGTTTAAAGACGGATGGGAAGTTTTAGGGTTTGGAACGATATTTAGCGGGGATAAAGGGCCTCAGGTTCATATCCATACAACAATGGGTAAGAAAACAAAAACTTTATGCGGATGTGTGCGACGTGATTCGAAAGTATTTTTAAGGGTGGAAGCTGTTGTCTTTGAATTAAAAGGTGTCCGTACAAAAAAAGAAATAGACCCAAAAACAGGTCTTAATTTTCTTAATATTATTTAAAGATTATGGCGCTGTCGAATGATAACATCAGCATCTAATTAAAGACTGTCGTATCTTGCGACAGTTTTTTTATCCATATGTTAGGATATCTAATCTTATTATTTATGGTAGTTCCGCTATGAAAAAACTTACAATTTTAATATTATTTCTTTTTTTACTAATTCCTTTTGTTAACCTTTACGCTGGCGGCGCGGATACGAATGTGAATTTAGTTGATAAAATGGCGATGTTAGTTTTTCAATTGAGCGTGATTATTTTTGCTTCGCATTTAGGCGGAAAAGTTTTTGAGAAGTTTCATTTTCCCGCGGTTTTAGGGGAGTTAGTTTCGGGAATGATTATTGGTCCGTATTTACTAGGAGGTATTGGATTTCTAGGATTTCTAGGATTTTCAAATGGCCTTTTTCCGATTAACGGAGGGTTTCCTGTTTCGTTTGAATTATATAGTTTTGCTACAATAGCTTCTATTGTTCTTCTTTTTCTTGTTGGATTAGAAACTAACATTGAAACTTTTTTAAGCTTCTCATTAGCTGGATCGGTGGTAGGTGTTGGCGGTGTATTTGTTAGTTTTATTTTAGGCGATTTAGCGGCAGTTATTTTTTCGAAATATGTTTTTGGAGCGCATTACGGATTTACTCATCCCATACCTTTGTTTCTAGGGGTTATATCAACGGCAACTTCTGTGGGGATTAGCGCTAGGATTCTTTCCGAAAAGAAGAAGATGGATTCCCCTGAAGGAGTAACGATTTTATCGGGGGCGGTAATTGATGATGTTCTTGGCATTATTCTTTTAGCTATAGTTATTGGTATTATTAAAAGCGGTCATGTCGCTTGGAAAGAAGTAGGATTGATATCTCTTAAAGCGATTGGCATATGGTTGGGATTAACTGCTGTGGGGTTATACTTTTCTAGTCAGATAAGCGATTTTTTAAAAAAGTTTAAAGATAAGAGCACCATCGCTGTTATGAGTTTTGCCTTAGCTCTTGCTTTAGCGGGAGTATTTGAGAAGTCAGGGCTTGCTTTAATTGTTGGGGCCTACGTTATGGGGTTGTCTTTATCAAAAACTGATCTTTCTTTTGTTATTCAGGAAAATTTATCTAGTCTATACAAATTTTTTGTTCCTATCTTTTTTTGTGTTATGGGCATGCTTGTTAATTTTCATGAGATGGTATCTTCTAAAATTATTATTTTTGGGCTGATTTATGTGGTGTTTGCTGTATTAGGGAAAATTTTAGGATGTAGTGTTCCCGCGCTTTTTTTGAATTTTAATTTAAGAGGAGCTATAAGGGTGGGGTTAGGAATGATTCCCCGGGGAGAAGTGGCTTTAATTATCGCTGGAATTGGTCTTTCAGCGGGATTTTTACAGCATGAAGCGTTTAGTGTCGCTATTGTTATGACGTTTATAACTACGCTTTTTACGCCGCCTCTTTTAGCGAAGATGTTTGATTCGGATAAGTCAGGGTTAAGGAGAGAAAAACCTGTGGGCAAAGAATATAAGCAGATTGTGTATAGTATGCCTAATCCTGAAACAGCGAAACTTATTTTAGGTAACGTAATTATGGATTTTGAGGGTGAAGGATTTTTTGTTCACTTGCTGGGTATGGAACAAAATCTTTACCAAATTCGTAAGAAACATACTTTTATAACAATGAAAGCTTCTACGGAAAAAATAGAGTTTGATTGTTTAGCTAAAGATGAAATTTTTATTCATACTCTTTTTTATGAAGTTTTAGCTGATCTTGAACACACGATGAAACAGTTAAAGGCACTTACTGATAGAGAAAAAATCGGTCGTAAAATTTTTGGCGTTAAAAATGGGGTAGCAGCCCAGAAATTAGAAATATCTCAGGTTGTTTCACCGTTGGCAGTTGAAGTGGCTCTTAAAGGAGTAACAAAACAGGCAATTATTGAAGAACTTCTGGATATTTTAATAAAAGCGGGGCAGTTGTCTTCGGTAAAGCGGAAACAGGCGTTGAGTGATTTGCTTGATAGGGAGGAAACGATGTCTACTGGTATGCAGGATGGCATCGCGTTGCCGCACGCGAAATCTTTGGCGGTGAAAAGCCCTATTTGCGCTATTGGATTGAAGAAAGAAGGGTTGGATTTTGATGCTCTCGATAAAAAATTATCCAAAATATTTATTCTCACATTATCGCCGGTGAAGTCGTTGAAACCATATTTACAGTTTATGGCGGAAATTTCAAAGTTCTTTGTCGATAAAGAAAACAGAGATAAGGTGTTATCTTGTAACAGAAATGATAAGTTCTATGAGATATTGACTTCGAGGATATAAAGGGACTTTGTATTAAAATTCAACAGATTTATAGTGAGTTAACAGATTGAGTCGAATGTTGATTTCGGTACTGGTAGAATAAAATATGGATAAAGTAAAAAAGATTTTAATCATATCTTCGGATAAATCTTTAAAAGACGTCTTGAATTTTTGCTTTGACGGGTGGGGGTATGAAGTGTTCTTATGTGATTCTCCCGTGCATGATATAACTCCTATCAAAAAAATTGCTCCTGATGTTATTGTCGCCGACGTTTACTCAGCCGACCGAAATCAGCTTCATATATGTCAGCTACTCAAAGATGATTTTACTACATCGTTTATACCGGTGATTACGCTAATAAATAAAAGACAGTTACGTTCTCATTTGCTGAACCTTAAACAGGGGGTTGATGATTATTTAATAAAACCTCCCGATCCGCTTGATTTAAGGGTTAGAGTAGAGATGGCGATAAAAAGGTCTCAGTATAGTTTTTATGCTACGCCGTTAACAGGGTTACCGGGAGCAAGGTTAATTGAAGATGTGGTTAATGAAAAAGTTAAAAAGAACATACCATTTGCTTTTGGGTACATTGATATCGATAGTTTTAAGTATTTTAACGATGTTTACGGGTATTTAAAAGGTGATCGCGTGATTATGCAGGCGGCTTATATTCTTTATAAGACCATAAAAAAATTGAGTAATACGGATGATTTTATTGGGCACATTGGCGGCGATGATTTTGTGTTTGTGACTACGCCCCAGAAAGCGCAAGAAATATGCCAGAAATTTATACTTATGTTTGATAGAATAATTCCCTTTCATTATAACAGTCAAGATAGAAAACAGGGTTTTATAATAGCTAGGGATAGGACGCATAAGTTAAAAAAACTTGATTTAATGAGTGTATCTGTAGCTGTTGTAATCAGGAATGACCCTACAGAGTTTAAAAATTTCATAGAAATAAATGAGCGTATTGTCGAGATTAAGCAGTACCTAAAAAATATAAGGGGTAGTAAATTTATGGCAGACCGCAGAAATGACGTAAAGCTTAAAGGTGTAGGTCCTCATATTTATAAAAAAGACGAAGAGTTTATAAACACGTATCGGCCGATAGGACAGCTTTTAGTTGATAGGAAGATTCTTTCTTCAGGACAGCTTGATGATATTTTGAAAGTGCATTGGCGCCGAGGCGTGATGCTGGGAGAGATATTAAAAGATCTTGGTTTTGTGAAGGAAGATCAGTTGGCTGAAGTATTAAATATTCAAAAAGGGTATTCAGATGATAAAGGTATTTTCGCGTAATAGTTAATTTACGGAAAAACGTTGATGTAGAAAGGAGCGTAGCAATGAGAAAAAAATTTATATTAATAGTAAGTATACTGATAATGTTAGGATGTGTCTGGCAAATGGGATTTTCTAAAGATAAAGATCAGATAGTGGTGTTAGAAACTAATCAAGGAGTAATAGAAATAAAGCTGAAACCGGAAATAGCGCCAAAAACATGTGAAAACTTTTTGGGGTTAATAAATAAAGAGTATTACAACGGGATTATATTTCATAGAGTAATAAAAAGCTTTATGGTTCAGGGCGGCGACCCTACAGGTACAGGTAGTGGGGGGGCTTCGCTTTGGGGGCAACCTTTTGAAGATGAAGTCGATAGTGCTATAACATTTGATAAACCGGGAATTTTAGCTATGGCAAACGCCGGACCTAATACTAACGGTAGTCAGTTTTTTATTACAACTGTTCCAACTCCGTGGCTTAACGGTAAACACACTATTTTTGGTGAGGTTGTGGTAGGTTATGATGTTGTAACAAAGATTGAAAATGTGAAAACTGACCGTATGGCTAATAAACCAGTGATTGAACAGAAGATAATTAAGGCATACGTTAAGTAGTATTTAGTGAAGAGAATATAGGGACTGGTATTTAGATTAGAGAGATATAAAAGACTGGGAAAATAATTAATAGTTATAACTATAATTGATATTTGTAGAGATTTATTGAAATTCATAGAAATTAATTGTTTGAAGATTAAAATACAATAAATTTCTATAAATTTCGCAAAGCGAATTTCTACTAATTTCTATATTTTTATGTATATAAAAAAGTTCCAAGATTGTCAGCAATTTATCGCTGGAGATGATTCTATTCTTCGTGAGTATTTACATCCTGATAAAGAGGATTTAAAAATTAATTATAGTTTAGCCCACGCCATTGTAAAGAGGGGGCAGGTAACAAAACCGCATAAACTAAAAACGAGTGAAGTTTATTATATTCTAGAAGGAAAGGGTCTCATGCATATTGATGGAGAGGCTTGGCAGGTTGGTCCGATGGATGTAGTTTATATTCCTCCTTTCGCTGTGCAGTATATTGAGAATATAGGAGACCGCGATTTAAAGTTTCTTTGTATTGTTGATCCCGCCTGGAAATTAGAGGATGAACAGATAATATTGTAGGGGCGTCGCTTGCCTACGCCCGTAATAATATACAATTATCAATAATCGGATACAGACATTGTTCCAGGCGCAGGCAAGCGGCGCCTCTACGATATTTCAATATTTATAACGTCAATAATGTACGGTTGGACAGGCAAAATACTTCACATAAATCTTACCGAAAAAAAATACACGGTCGAAAATCCTTCCATAGATGTATACAAAAAATATATTGGTGGTAGAGGTTTAGCGGGGTACTATCTAGGAGATTTTATTAAAGAAGCATACGATGCTGCTGTTATGCCGCTATTATTTTTTACCGGCCCTTTAGTTGGCACTTCCTCGCCTACTTCAGGTAGAATGACTATAATGAGTAAGTCGCCGTTAACGGGAACAATTTGCGACAGTTCAGTTGGCGGCAGTTTAGGTGTACAGATAAAAAGGGCAGGCTTCGACGGTATTGTTATTACTGGAAGAGCAATGAGTCTTTGTGGGATACATATTTCTGATTCTCAAATAGAAATTGTTGACGCCCAATCGCTAAAGGGCAAAGAAGTTAGTTTCGCGATAAGTAGAGTTGGAGAGGAAGGTTCTGCGATTGCTGTAATCGGGCCGGCAGCGGAGAACGGGGTGTTGTTTTCCTGTATAAGTGTTGACGGTCATTTTTTTTCAGGGCGCGGCGGATTAGGCTTAGGTTTCGCGTCAAAAAATTTAAAGTACGTTAAAGTTAAAGGTAGTACGAAAACGTTAGTCTATGATAAGAATGAGTTAGATTTAGCAAGAGAAGAAATTTTTCGTCTTACATCGGCATCACCGATTTTAATGGGGGAGTTCGGCATTTCAAATTATGGGACGTCGGCGTTATACGACCTTATGCATACTCGTAGGATGATGCCGACAAATAATTTTAAATCTACCTATTTTGAGGCGGCTCCTACCATGAACGCCTGGCAGTACGCTTTAAAGTATAAACCTAAGAAAAAAGGATGTTTTGGCTGTCACATATTATGTAAAAAGGAAGGTAAAGATAACACAATAATTCCTGAATTTGAAACAATGTCTCATTTTAGCGCTCTATTAAATAACACCGAGATAGCGGCGGTAGTTAAATCGAATAACATATGTAATGAAACGGGAATGGACACAATTTCTGCTGCGGGGACGCTTTCCTGTTACGCGGAAATCAATGAAATTACTCTTTTGCCGAAACAAATTAGTAAGTTACTCCTAGATATAGCCTATAACCGCCAGCAAGGTAGGCAGTTAAAGGTTGGGTCGCGGCGCTATGCCGAAAGTAAAGGTGTGCCGGACGTTTCAATAACAGTAAAAGGGCAAGAACTTCCCGCTTACGATCCAAGGGGTGCTTATGGTATGGCGTTGGCTTATGCTACATCAACCAGGGGAGGGTGTCATTTACGCGCGTATCCTATATCTCATGAAATTTTACGAAAACCCGTGGCGACAGACCGCTTTACCTTTAGTGGGAAAGCGCGAATCATAAAAATAAGCGAAGATTTAAACGCGATAGTTGATTCCTTAACTGCCTGTAAATTTTTGTTTTTCGCGGTAAGTTTAGAAGAGTACTCTCGCGCTTTTTACGGCGTAACAGGAATAAAAGTGAGCGCGCAGGATTTACTTAAAACGGGAGAACGAATTTTTTATAATGAACGTATTTTTAACGCTGCTTGTGGGTTTAGCAGTAAAGATGATGATTTGCCTCGGCGGTTTTTCGAAGAGTCAGGGAGCAGTGGCCAGAGTATAACGGTAAATCCTATTAACCGGCAGGAATTCTTAACTGCCCGATCAGCGTACTATAAAATTCGGGGGTTGGATGAGGATGGCATGCCGAGAGAGGATAAGTGTAGAGAGTTGGGGATAGTGAATAGTATATAGTATTTAGTGAAGAGGATATATATAATTTGGGAGATGTGTTGTCAAATTGAATAAAGAATCAAAAATAATTTTATTCGGGAGGCCCTGATCCCTTAAAAGCATGGTATCCTTCCCGAAGGGAAGGATTTTTAAGGGTGAAGCGCCAGTAAAAATCCGCGCAGGGGATTTTTATGTTCCCGAGAAAATTTGTTTTTGATTCTTGTTCTGTGTAATGTTAGTGAGATATAGTTAAAATATGAAACAATTATTAACGAAGTATAATGATAAATTAGTTAGCCAGGGGTTATGCGATACCGGCGTTCCGCTTATTTGCGGGTTAGATGATAAATTAATATGGAATCGTAATTCTCCGTTATGCGGTGTTTTAGAAGAGGTTATCGCGGACTTAACTATAAATAGTCTTCTTTTCGCTAAGTCGGCAGAACCGTACTTTTCTATAATAAATTACTTTATAAAGGATAACATAGCAACGATTTACCCTCAAGATTGTGAGACTAGGACATTTTTACATGATATTCCGGTTACATCAGAGTTAGCTGTTCCTACAATTATCGAGGCGTTAAAAAGGAGAAAAAGCATAGTTATTAAAGATCAAGGTATTGTGACCTTTGGCATAGTAAGCGTGGAACAGGCGTTTATTGTGTATAGTTCAGTATGTTTTGCCTTTTTTGTTAAGTTTTTTACGGATTACTTAGAAGATGTTCGTCAAAACAAAGTTAGCCGCCGGCAGGAGGAAATTTTTCGCGGCGCTGTTAAAATTTATGAATATTTTTTAGGGAAAGTTAATTTTGTCCCGTCATTTAGCGGACCGTTTCATGATAAAGAAGAAGTAATCAAAGCGATGGTAGAAGCGGCTAAGTTTACCGTTGACAGCAGGATGGTTGATTCTTTTTTTGGAAACATATCTTACCGTTTAGGTGATACAATATACATTAGTCAGACAGCCAGTTCATTAGATGAGTTAGCAGGATGTATTGATCCCTGTCCTATAGACGGATCTTCTTGCGCGGGAGTGACGGCATCGAGTGAGTACGTTGCTCACCGTGATATTCTTTTAGACACAGATGTTAAGGCGATTTTGCATGGGCACCCTAAGTTTTCTGTTATAATGTCAATGGTTTGTGATGATAGGGAGTGTGGTGCCAGAGGCGACTGTCATATAAAATGTCCTAAGAAACGGTTTATATCGGATATTGCCGTTGTTTCTGGAGAGGTGGGTACGGGATTTTACGGGCTTTGTAAAACATTGCCGCCGGCAGTTAAGGATAAGCGAGGAGCCATTGTTTACGGACACGGACTTTTTACTGTTGGTCAAAGTGATTTTAAAGACGCTTTTAGAAATTTAGTAGATATTGAACGGATGTGTTTTAAGATTTATTTAGATAGGGTTAAAAATGGAGGGAACTATGATACATAAGATAGCTTTAGTCGCGGCAATTGTGTTACCGTTATGGAACATTCCGCTTATTATGCGGATGGTAAAGAGGAAATCATCAAAAGACATAAGTCTTTACTGGGTGTTTGGCGTATGGGGATGTTTGCTTCTGATGTTTCCTTCAGGGATAGTGTCTGAGGATATTGTGTGGCGGGCGTTTAATATTAGCAATATTTTATTGTTTACCTGCGTTGTTATTTGTGCACTGGTATATTATCGGGGGGGAGAGTGAAAAATGTGGATATAGAAGAAAGATTTAGTTAAAAATTTAAAATGCTTCAGCCACATTAATTAAAGGCTGATCCGCCTTTGGCGGAAATTGGTAAATGATAAATTTAAAATGATATTAGAAAGGAAAAGAGGAGAAAGATGCGAGAGGTAAACAAAAAACCGGAGTTGGTGTCCGCGGCGGGAAATTGGTGTTCTCTTCATAGTGTGGTTGAATCTGGCGCTGATGGGGTGTATTTTGGCGTTAAAGATATTAACATGCGCCACTTAGCTACTAACTTTGATGTTTTAGAGATAAAAAAAGTAATGCGTTTTTTGCGTGAGCATAAACGAAAAGGGTATTTAGCGTTAAACGTTATTGTTTTTGATAAAGAACTAGAAAAAGTAAAGAACATTTTAACCCAGGCAAAAAAAGCTGGCGTTGACGGTGTGATTCTTTGGGACGCGGCAGTTTTATCTTTAGCCAAAGAGTTAGGATTAAAAATACATCTTTCAACGCAGTCCAGCGTATCAAATTTTGAGGCTTTAAAGTTTTACGCGTCAATTGGTGTAAGCAGAATTGTTTTAGCAAGAGAATGTGGTCTGGACGATATAAAAAGTATCGTAAAAAAGATAAAGAAAGAAAAGATTAAATGTGAAATTGAAACCTTTGTTCATGGCGCGATGTGTGTAAGCATTTCGGGGAGATGTTTTTTATCGGAACTAACCTTTTCAAAATCCGCCAATAGAGGAAAGTGTCTTCAGCCTTGCCGCAGAGAATATCTTATAACGGATAATCGGGACGATTGTCAGTATGTTGTAGGTAAAGATTATCTATTAAGCCCAAAAGATTTGTGTGCGATAGATTTTGTTGATGAGTTGATAAAAGCGGGAATTAGCGCTTTTAAAATTGAAGGTAGAATTCGCTCGCCGGAGTATTTAAAAGTAGTAACCTCAAGTTACAGAAAAGCGATTGACGCCTATTTTGACGGTAAGTTAGACGGCAACTTAAAGCGGCAGCTAAAAGATGAAATTAAGAAAGTTTATAATAGAGGATTATCAGATGGTTTTTATTTTGGGCAGCCTAAAGACGCGATAAGCAGAGAGTTAGAGAATAAGTATGAAAAGGCTTTTGTGGGGGATATTGGAAAGGTTTATAAGAAAATTAAGGTAGCAGAGGTTTTGATAAAAGATGAGAGTTTAAAGGTAGGAGATGAAGTGTTAATTATAGGTCAACACGGCCCGGCCCAGTTTGCTAAAGTAGAGGAGATGCAAATACACCATCAATCAATAAAGAGAGCGGTGAAAGGAGATAAAGTAGGCATAAAATTCCCTTTTGTTGTGAAACCTAAAGATAAGTTGTTTGTTTGGAGGAGAAGATAATAATTTCTATTTAAAAGAATCGCGCTACTCCCCGGTATACAAAAATAAATAAAATAATAAAAATTAATAAATTATAAAATATGTAGGGACAGGTCCTTGTGCCTGGCCGATTGTAAAATAGACAATGTCAAAAAGAATAAACAGAAAATCAAATATTCGATTAAAAGAATATGATTATTCCCAATCAAATTATTATTTCATTACCGTGTGTTGTGAAAACAAATTGAATAGGAGGGTTAATTATAAAAGTATGTTTTCCTGTAGAATCTGATGAGGGGGTAGAAAGTCGAGTGTATTCGCATTTTGGGTCCGCTTCGGCGTTTATAATTTTTGATACACAAACAGGCGCGATCAATACGGTTAATAATCAGGATTTAGGGCATGCTCATGGCATGTGCAGCCCGTTGAAGGCTTTAGATGGGGAGTCTGTTGATGCCATAGTCGTTGGCGGTATTGGCGTCGGCGTTATTAATAAGTTGAATATGATGGGTATAAAAGTGTATCGTGCAAGCCTAGATACTGTTCAAAAGAATATTGAGTTATTGAATAGTGGGGCATTGTCTGAGATATCAGTAGATGATGCTTGTGGTCATCATGGCGGCGGCGGGTGCGGGCATTAATAATTAGTTAATATTTAACGGCGCAGGAATCCGTAATGGGTGAGTAAACGAGGGATTGCCTCCTAATCCTTTATCAATAAAAAAATAAAAAAGTACTGGCGCCCCCTCTTGTTTTATGATATACCATAATTGATGGGAATTACATGGAAAATAAGAGGCCGCGAA
>JAHISK010000057.1 GCA_018818105.1 Candidatus Omnitrophota bacterium
AGCGGAGTTTCTAGGTGTTTCTAATCCAGCGGTATCCAAGAATATAACTAAAGGAGAAAAGATAGCAGAGGAGAAGGGGCATAAGTTAATAAGTTAACTCCGTCCCCTATTTCCCAAATTAAAAGGAGAGGAATGAGGAAGGAACAGATTCAGAGAAAAACTAACGAAGTTGATATTAATGGTGAAATTGTTATTGACGGTAGCGGTAAGACGGATATAAAAACCGGATTCGGTCCCTTAGATCATTTACTTACAGTATTTGCTTTTCATGGATTGTTTGATTTAACACTTAACGCGACAGGAGATTTAGCCCATCATATAATTGAAGATATTGGTATCGCTTTAGGAAAGGCGTTTAATCAGGCGTTAGGGGATAAGGCGGGTATTAATCGGTATGGTTCGTTTTCTATGGTAATGGATAAAGTAGTGGTTGAGGTAAATATTGATATCAGCGGCCGACCGACATTAGAAAAAAAACAGATGCAAGATGTGGTCGATTTATCAGGCAGTTTTGATGATACTAATTTTAAATTTGAAAATGCTGAGGAATTTTTAGAGTCATTTGTTCAACACTCAAGAATTAGTTTAGTCTATATTGTAAAATCCGGAGAAGGCGATCTACATCATATATTAGAGGCGCTTTTTAAAGCAATGGGCAAAGCCCTCGATCAGGCTACAGGAATTGACCCTCGCAGAAAAGGTGTTCCATCCACAAAAGGAATAATAGATTGATGAATTTTAGCTCTCATTTAGAAGTGAGTAAAGATATAACAAAAATAGTTCTTTTACTTCGCGTATGAGTCCTAAAACCATATTAGTAATGAGAAAGCATAACAATCAAAGCAAAAGATACCACGGTTCAGTCGATAAATCGGCTTCACGCGTGGCTATCCATCCGGACATCAAGACTCCGAAAAAGAAATTTTTGTCATATCTTTAATTATGCAAAAGGTTGTAATTGTTTCTTTATTTTGAATAAGTTTATTTGAATTATGATAGTAATAATTGATTATGGAATGGGAAATTTGAGGAGCGTGCAGAAAGCGGGGGCGTTTCTAGACCAACGCCTGCGAGTGACTGATTCAATATCGGTTATAAAGAAAGCAAAAAAAATAATTCTTCCCGGGGTGGCGCATTTTGGCCAAACAGTTAAGGAATTAAAGAAAAGAAAACTATTTAAACTTATAAAGGAAAGAATAAATGAGGGTATTCCTTTTTTTGGTATTTGTATAGGAATGCAGTTGTTAATGGAAGAGAGTCAAGAAGCCCCAGGTATTAAGGGTTTGAGTATTATTAAGGGTAAAGTGAAAAGGTTTAAAACTAAAGGGTTAATTGTCCCTCATATGGGGTGGAATCAAATTAAAAGACCGAAGACCGAAGACCGAAGACTGAAGACTGAAAGCAAAAAACAGAAGGCGGAGAACGAAAAACAGAATAAGGGTTTGTTTGAAGGAGTTGAAGAGGGGAGTTATTTTTATTTTGCTAACTCTTATTATTGCGCGCCTAAGGATAAATCGGTAATCGCTTCAACGACTGATTATGGTGTTGAGTTTGTTTCTTCTATTCGTAAAGATAATATATGGGGAGTGCAGTTTCATCCGGAAAAGAGTCAGGAATTAGGGTTAAAAGTTTTAAATAATTTTTTAAAATCAAGCTAATATAATATCTAACAGGTGGTTAGAGATAACAAAAATAGCTCTTTTGCTTCGCGTATGAGTCCTAAAACCGTATTGATAATGTAGAGGCATAATTATCAAAGCAAAAGATACCGCGTGTGAAGCCGATATGAAATCGGCTTCACACGCGGATCTCCTTCCGGACTCAAGACGTGCGCAAAAGAAATTTTTGTTATCTCTTCATAATGTCAAAGGTGTTTGTTAAAGAGGTGTAAGAATGGTAATAATTCCAGCTATTGATTTATGGGAAGGTAAAGTTGTTCGTCTTAAGAAAGGGGACCCGGCGCAGTCTACGGTGTATAGCAGCGATCCGTTAGAGATAGCCCGTAAATGGGCGCGAATGGGCGCAAAACTTTTGCATTTAGTTGATTTATCCGCGGCCTTGGGGAAGAAGGATAATTTAGAGGTGATTAAAACAATAATAGCAGAGAAAATAATAAAAGTAGAAATA
>JAHISK010000009.1 GCA_018818105.1 Candidatus Omnitrophota bacterium
AACACAGAAAGGCTGCATCAGTCATTGGATTATCAAACGCCGTGGGAAGTTTATTCCGGAATTAAATTTAACGTTTCGGAAAATAAAATTTTCCACCTTGAATTATCTTAACTTTGGTCTTGACAGTAGAAGTATTTTAATAATTCACAAAAAATGCTTGAAAGTAATATCTTAAAAATCAATATTTATGAACCTCTTGAGGAAGGACTCATAGTAGAATTGCAAAAAAATTTAAAAAAACTAAACGACAAGTTCGATGAATATTTAAAGTCGCATAATTTGTTAACGGCTCGTAAAATGGTTTTAGAAGATGCCAAAAATACCCCAAATATAACATCAGCGTTTTTAGACGGAAGAAATCTTAGCCTAGAATATAAAAATAAAGTTAATGGTGTAGTATTTTTAGACGATCCTAATGGCGAATCGGTTGATGACGAATAACATATGATCCTCCGAGCAATTAGGAAGCACTTTTAATTCCGAGGTTAATTTCGGACAACAGCAGAAGAGAATCCCCGCTACAGATGTTTCTTAACATTATTTGAAATATACCTTGTTTTCCATATAACATATGTTATACTATAATCATAACGATTTGCATAATATGTTAAGATTATGAAAGTACCAATTTTTACAGATAAAGAAAAACTCACGAAAATCCTTGATTCTGCAGGGACATCGCCAACTAACCTAGCGAAACAATTGGAAGTTAGCTATATGACGTTATGGCGTTGGCTTAATAAAGATGTTAAGCCGCACCCTCGCCAAAGCAGGGATATTGACCAACTCTTTAAGGAATACGTTGATTTAAGGGATATTATCGATTCTCTGCGAAAAGCGGTTAAAGACCCCCTTCAAATATTAAAAGACACTCCTGATATTCGGGAACGATTTATTTTGAATATGACCTATCACTCCAATGCCCTAGAAGGCAGCCGTATGACAATAAAAGAGACCCAAGCCGCTATCGTTGGAGAGAAGGTAAAAGGCAAAGAGACCTTTGAAATTCTAGAAGCAATTAACCATAAAAACGCGATGAGGTATATGTTTGAAGTCATCAATCCTGATTTTAAAATCGATAAGGCTTACATTTTAAAACTGCACGAAATTATAATGTATAATTTCAATAATAATCTTCCGGGAAAATATCGTAGCGGGCACGTGAACTTAACTAATACGGAAAAAAAACTTCCTTGCGTCCAGGATGTGCCAATACGTATGGATAAGTTTATTAAGGATATTAATACCTACAACAATAATTATGTTGAAAAAATAGCGAAAGATCATTACGCATTTGAAACAATCCATCCCTTTTTTGATGGAAACGGACGCACTGGCCGGTTAATTTCAGCTACTCAGTTATTAAGCCAGGGATTTGCCCCCGCAGTTATACGAATAGAGGATCGCTACAACTATTATATGGCTATGGGAAAAGGGGATTATGGAGATTTTTCTAACATTGTGCAAATGATTTGTGATAGTATAATAGTAGGGTATAAATTAATTTTAGAGGAGGAAACCCTCACAGTAAAAGGAGGAAACCATGGAACAGAAAAAGGATAATACTCTGGCAATGGCATGTCACCTTTTAGGGTTAGTAGGAATTTTAGGTCCATTGATTATTTGGTTAATAAAAAAGGATGAATCGCCCGCGGTTGACAAAAATGGAAAAGAATCGCTAAACTTTCAGATTTCTATTACAATTTATTCATTCATCGCCTGGATTACCGCCTTTATCGCAGTTGGGTTTATACTTTTTCCTGCTGTGATAATTTTTAATTATGTCATGGTAATTATCGCCACGGTAAAAGTAAATAAAGGCGCGGATTTTCGATATCCGTTATGTATACGCTTTATTAAATAGTTAGGCTTTCAATATATCAGGAGGACGGGCATGTCAAATTTTCAAAAGAAAAAGATTGGGGTAGCTCTTGGAAGTATGAAAAAAGATAAAACCCTAACCACCTCTCAAGATTTACAATCATTGATGAATATCGGTCCGGCTATAGCAAAAAGGCTTCATGCGATAGGCATTACAACCTCCTCACAACTCAAAAAATCGAATCCGGAAAAAGTTTATGAAAAGCTCAGAAAAAAAGAAGGTAAGCCTTTAGACAGGTGCGTCCTTTATGTCTTACGGGGAGCAATTAAAAATACGCCATGGTGGATATGCAAAGATACAAGAAAGTCAAAAACGTAATAGATAGATACGATAGAGTCTTCAGGATGGCATTCCGTAAGAGTAGAAACAAAACCTTATAGATTATCTTTATCAGAAAATACGGCTGAATGCTTTTAATAAAAACAGCACTTTTCACCGAATAGAGAAAAATCACCCAACTAATATTTATCTCGACGTAAAAACATTTAAGGAGTATACTTTTACTTCCTTTTTGATTTTATAAAACTTATGGAAATGATACATAATATATTAACAAAATTATCCGTAATACATTTAAATGTATTATTACTCTTAGGGCTTGCTCTGTTTGGAGGCACTATGGGAGGCAAGTTGTTTCAGAAAATAAAAATCCCTCAAGTCGTGGGATACATTATTATAGGAATCATTGTTGGCCAATCCGGTCTAAATCTTGTTGATAAAACAATCATAAATATTTTCCAGCCGCTAAACTATTTTGCATTAGGTTTAATTGGCTTCATGATCGGAGGAGAATTAAAAAAAGATATATTTAAAAAATACGGAAAACAGTTTGTCACTATTCTGCTGTTTGAAGGGATTTTTTCTTTTTTGATTGTATTTATCTTTGTTGGTGTCCTCGGCAGTCTTCTTTTTAAAGGGGGATATATATCATGGGCGCTAGGATTACTGTTAGGCGCGATGGCGTCAGCGACCGCGCCCGCGGCAACAACAGATGTTCTTTGGGAAGCAAAAACAAAAGGTCCTTTAACTACCACTGTACTGGGTCTTGTTGCTATGGATGACGGATTAGCTCTTTTTCTTTTCGCGATAGCTTCCAGTATAGCGGCAAAACTCTTAAATCAAAATGTAGGCGGACTATTTTACACATTTACCCACCCTATATGCGAAATTTTTGGCGCCATAGCTTTAGGCGTTGTCGCGGGAATATTACTTACAAAAATAATTAAGAGTTCCACTGAAAAAGAAAAAATACTCGCCTTAGCGTTAGGGACAGTATTATTTGTGTTAGGATTATCTTTAACAATTAAAGTAGATATGTTAGTAGCTTCTATGACGTTAGGACTATGTGTTGTTAATTTAACCCCACGTCTTAGTAAAGAAATATTTAAACTGGTAAACGGCTTTGCCACCCCCATATACGTATTATTTTTTGTTCTTGTTGGCGCTAAATTAAATGTCAGCAATATAAGTATATCAGCGATAATATTGGTAAGCATTTATCTAATCGGCAGAACTATGGGCAAAATGTCTGGCGCTTATCTTGGCGCTAAAATAGCCAAAGCCCCTAAACGAGTACAAAGATATTTGCCATTTTGTTTATTCAGTCAGGCAGGGGTAGCCATTGGGTTATCTATTGTCGCAGACCACCTTTTTCCCGGAGAAATAGGCACCACTATAATTATCGTTATAACTACGTCCACTTTTGTTGTACAACTTATTGGTCCGTCATTTGTTAAATACGCGGTGACTAAAGCAGGGGAGATAGGGTTAAATATCACTGAAGAAGATTTAATTCGTAACACTTCCATCAGCGCAGTTATGGATAAAAATTTCCCAAAGATATATGAAAATATGCCGTTAACTGATATTCTAAAAATTTTCAGTTCAAACTATAATCTATATTATCCTGTACTTAGTCTTAAAAAAGAATTAGCGGGAGTTATAACCATTGACAGTGTGCGCCAAACTTTTATGGAATCAACTCTAGGCCAACTGCTTGTTGCCAGAGATATCATGGAACCGGTAGTAACAAGCATCTCACCTACTTCTAATATGCTCCAGGTAAAAGAAGTTTTTGAGAAGTATAACCTTGATTATCTCCCCATAGTATCAGAAAAAAACAACGTTATAGGCTTTCTGGAACGAAGAACATTTGCCCGGTTCATATCAACCAGACTAATGGAAGCGGAACAAAAAGCGATTTCTCTGGAACGATAAAATCAAATATTAACTTGACATTTTTCTCTAAAAATATACCATAATAATTATGGAAAGTAGCCAATTACGCAAAAACCATGTGCAATCTTTTATGAAATTACCTCTAAACAAACGCCTAAACTGGGCATTTGAACAGAACCAATTTCTTTCAAGATTCATGGATAACACAGCTAAGCGTATAAATAAAGAAACTCGCCGTAATGGAAAAAAATATTTCACAGATTCCAATTTGGAATAAAATTATTAAGCAATTAAATACATCAAAGATTGACTATATCTTAGTCGGTGCCGCAGCGTTAGTTATACATGGATTACCACGTAGCACTTTAGATCTTGATATTTATGTGCCTGCTAAAAAAGAGGTTTTAGAAAATCTCTTTAAAATCGCATACTCGTTAGGCTTAAAAAGCGACCAAAAATCTATACTCACCCTTAGCAACTCACCAAAATTATTTACCGATCAATGGATTTGCTTTTCTTATAAAGGTCAAGATATTTTAGATATCTTTTTTTCAAAAGCAAAGGATTTCGATGAACTCTTTAAAAACTCTGAAATAAAAAAGGATAACACTTTATCTATAAGAATCGCTTCCCTTCACGATATATTTATGATGAAAAAATCATGCGCCAGGGCGATAGACATTGCTGATATAGCACTAATAAAAGAAGTAAAAAAACATTTAAAATAACTCTTATAATATTAGAGAAAAAAACAAAATACACCTCTTGCTAAATAATAAAACATTTGATATACTTATTTTACGTATCAGCTAAATATTAAATATAGTAGTACTAAAATGATTTCCAAAAAAATCCTTTTCAAAACCTCACAAAAATTCATTCTATTAAGTTGTCTTTTATGCCTACTTTCCGGCTGCGTTCCGATTTTAGTGGGCGGAGCGGGTGTTGCCGCCGGATACGCATTCAGTAACGATTCCGCTATTGGGAACGTAAAAGAAGAGTACCGGATTCTTTGGGACTTATGCATGGATAAGTTGGAAAGCATGGACGCTGAAATTCATGTATCTAACGAATCAAAAGGAATTGTTAAGGCGCTTATCTCGGAAAATAACGTATCCATAAAAATAGACACAATTAACGCAAAAACACAAAGGTTAAAAGTTTCCGCGAGAAGATATTTCCTTCCTAAAGCGCAGTTTGCCCAAAAAGTATTTTTTAAGGTAATTGAAGACTTCGAGTGATTAAAAAGCTTTCCCTCATATTTTTATCTTTATTCCTTATAAATTGTTCGCCGCAGCAAGTAGTTTCTGATTACGCCAATATAAAAGTAATTGAAGTTATTGATGGCGATACCGTAAAACTTGATAACGGGAAATTATTACGATACCTTGGATTGGATACTCCGGAAACACGAATCAAAAAAGGAAATAAATTTATTTATTCACCGCAACCATTCGCCAAAGAAGCAAAACAGTTTAACCAGCGTCTGGTAGAAGGTAAATTTATACGCATTGAGTTTGACCAAGAAAGAACAGATAAGTATAACCGGCTCCTAGGCTATTGTTTCATAGACAATACCTTTATAAACGCCGTATTGATCAGCGAAGGATTGGCGTCTGTAATGAATAAGCCGCCTAACGTAAAATACGCTAGCCTTTTCATTTCTTATCAAAAAGAAGCGAAAGATAAAAAAAGGGGAATGTGGGGAGTTTATGAAGCAATTGACCATTCTCAGGCCTACCGTTATCTTAACCAAATAAGAACAGTAAAAGGCAAAGTCACAGATATATATACATCAGATAAGTGTGTTTTCATTAATTTCGGCGATGATTATAAAAAAGATTTTACTGTGGTAATTTTTAACGATTCTATAAAGTATTTTAAAAAAGAAGGAATTAATCCTTCTACTTTTTATAAAGGTAAAACTATCGCTGTAAGTGGTAAAATTCGTGAGTATAACGGCCCGGAAATCATTGTGAATATGCCGGGGGAGATAGAAGTTATACCTTAACAAAAATACGAATTATCTAAATGACGAATTTCTAATTGCTCTAATTGCCTGAATATATTTGATATAAATTTATTAACTGGGTAGAAGAGAGATTTGGTATATATTATGGAGGTAAGAAGGCGAGGACGACCGGGAAAAGCAAAAAAATAGGTGTGACCTCTTTCTTCTGATTCCTTCCCTTTCTTCTTCAATAGCGTTTTTATATAGGAAAAAAACTATGCGTATTGCGCAAATAGCTCCCATTTGTTTAAGTTTGCCGCCGGCTAGTTATGGCGGAGTTGAACTGATTGTTAGTTCATTAACAGAAAGTTTAGTTAAACGCGGACATGAAGTTACTTTATACGCGCCTGGAGATTCCAAGACCGGCGCCAGATTAAAATCATTTTTTAAAAAATCTTTAGGGATGGGGAATGATTGCCCTGAATTTTGTATCGCAAACGCGAATTTTGCATTTCAAGACGCAGATTCATTTGATGTTATTCATAGCCACATAGGATTCTATGGTTTTCCATTTTCAAAATACGCTAAGCCCCCAGTAGTTACTACTTTGCATAACGATATTATCAAAGAGAATGATACTTTTTTTGAATATTATAAAGATGTTTGTACATTTGTCGCAGTAAGTCAAAATCAATGCAAAAGAATGTCAGCCCTTAAAGTAGATGGTTATATCCATAATGGTATTGATGTAAACCGTTTTCAATTTAGCCCTAACAAAAAAGATTATTTATTATTTATTGGAAATATAAGTAAGAATAAAGGGGCTGATATCGCGATTAAAGCCGCAATTCAGCTTCAAAAAAAATTATTGCTAGTGGGGAAAATAGATCCGGTTCATAAATTGTTTTTTGATCAAGAAATCAAACCTTTTATAGATAATAAACAAATCATTTTTGAGTCTTTAGCTGATCATACGCGTAAGCAATTGTTGTATAGTAACGCGACGTGTTTATTATTTCCTATTGATTGGGAGGAGCCTTTTGGTTTAATTATGCTTGAAGCTTTGGCTTGTGGTACACCAGTAGTGGCATTCAACAGAGGTTCGGTGCCGGAAATTATAGTGAATGGCAAGATTGGTTTTGGTGTGGATTCATTTGAAGAATTTTTGAAAGCAATTATAGCTGTTGAAAATTTAGATCCATGGGAGTGTAGAACCTATGTTGAGGAATTTTTTAGTGTTGAAAAAATGACAGATCAGTATGAACTGTTATATAAAAAATTAATGCGAGAAAAAGAGCAGGGTCAAAGACTCTTAGTCAGATTAGTGAACCCCGGAAATTATAACCTACCATAAGATTTTAAGTTTAATTCTTTAAATCTCAGAGACATAATACTTAATTATTGACGGTAGAATATGGTTTGATAGAATAATGTCATGTTATGTTTAGTCTAGAGAGTGTAGTAGTTTTAGTATTTTCGGAGCATATGCAAAATATGGTTGGTTTAAATTCCGGGGACCACTACCATAATTAGAATTGATAGTTTTTAAAGGTAACTGTCTTTTGCATGCACTTCGAATACACGAATACATAATTCTGTTTCTCAATTGAGTTAAGAGTAAATTTATGAAATTCAGCGAACTTAATTTGCCATCAGATATCCTAAGCTCTCTACAAAAAATAGGGTTTAAAGAGCTTACCCCTATACAGGAAGCAACGTATCCTGTCATTTTGACCGGTCGAGATATTTGCGCGCTGGCGGAAACTGGGTCGGGCAAGACCAGCGCTTGTGCGATACCCCTTATTCAAAAAGTCGATTCTAATAGTAACACTATTCAGGGGTTGGTAATTGTACCGACGCGCGAACTCTGCATTCAATACGTCGATGAAATTCATAAAATCGCAATTAAAACTCCCGTTGCCGTCTTTGCCGCTTACGGCGGGTTTGATAAGTCAATACAAATAACCAAGATTAAACACGGGGTGCATATTTTAGTAGCAACCCCCGGTCGGCTTATAGATTTGATATATGACGGGGTAATTGACTTAACGGACGTAAAATGTGTGGTGCTAGATGAGGCAGACCGATTATTGGAAGATGGCTTCCTGGAAGATATCGAGTTTATTCTATCATGTATAAGACAAAAGCATCAGACCCTTTTGTTTTCCGCCACGATGGATGAAAAGACGAAAGCGCTTACCAATGATTGCCTTAAAAATCCCGCGCATATATCGTTAATTGGAACACAAGCTACTCCGAAAAACATCGAGCATTATTTTGCCTATGTTAGTCGGGGAACTAAAGAGAAAACATTACTTGATTACCTACTCCGCGAAAAAATCAGTCAGGCGATTATTTTCTGTAATACGCGAAGAGAAGTGGATAAACTGCACAGGATTTTAAATAAACGTTTTCATGACGCCGAATATATTCATGCCGGCCTTGAACAAGGCAAACGCTCTTCAATCGTTCGCCGTTTCCGGGCGAAAAAGATTTGCTATTTGATTGCGACTGATGTTGCCGGCCGCGGTCTTGATTTTTCTCATGTTTCCCATATTATCAACTGGGATTTTCCCCGTATTGAGCAATATACCCATCGTACTGGCCGAACTGGGCGTATGGGTAGAAAAGGCCGGGCAGTATCGTTGATAACCGACGGTGATATTTTGGCTGTGCGGGAAGTATTGCGTACTATTAAAATCAAACCTCATTGGCTGGGCGCGGATCCATTGTGCCAACCGCGTAAGTTACTTTCGTCTCGCCGTCAGCCAAAAAGGCGCTATAGTCCGCCGCGAGAATAAAATTGACACCTGGACAACTTCCTTATATACTAACTCTATGGACAAGGTAGACAAGGAGGCTGCATGAAATTAACAACTAAAAGTGAATATTCTCTTCTGGCGTTGGTTTATATGGCGAGAATTAGGAATGACGGGTATGTGAAAATTGAAGAGATATGCAAGAAGTATGATATTTCCAAAAAATATCTGGAACAATTATTTTTATCATTAAAACAAGCAAAATATTTAAAAGCAAAAAGAGGTACTAGTGGTGGATATAAGCTGGCTGTTGCTCCCCAAAAAATATCTGTTGCCGAAATTATACGATTAATGGATGGCGCTTTGGCGCCAACTTTAGGGGTTAGTAAATATTTTTTTGAGCATACTCCTTTGGAAAAAGAGAAAAAGATCATAGGGGTATTCAAGGAAATAAGAGATTATATTTCGAATAAGGTTGAGCGGTTAAAAATATCAGATTTAATATGATTAATGATATGGATGAGGGGTAAATGGGAGTAGAATTATCTTTAGGTTTTATTCTTGGCATAATAGTATTAGCTTTTATTTGTGAATATATGGATTCCACTCTGGGGATGGGGTATGGGACAACCTTAACACCTATTTTTTTGTTTATGGGGTATGAACCTCTGCAGATTGTTCCTGTAGTATTAATTTCAGAGCTTATTACTGGTTTGTTGGCAGGCGTTTTGCATCACAGGGAAGGCAATGTGAACTTTAGACCGAAAATAATAGACATTCCAGCGGTTGCTGTCGAATTAAAATCTCTGAGCTATATTAAAGTCATCAGAAAAGCTATCCCCCGACATCTAAAAGTGGCTTTAATTCTTGCTATGTGTAGTATAATAGGGACTGTCGGAGCAGTTTTTGTTGCTGTAAGTATCCCTAAATTATGGATAAAGCTTTATATTGGATTTTTAGTTTTATCTATGGGGATAACAATTCTTGTTTGTTTTAACAAAAAGTTTCATTTTTCCTGGAGAAAAATAGTAGGTCTTGGACTACTCGCTTCTTTCAATAAAGGAATAAGCGGCGGAGGATATGGTCCTGTGGTGACTAGTGGGCAAATTCTTTCAGGTGTGGATGGTAAAAGTGCTGTAGGTATAACTTCATTATCAGAGGGTTTAACTTGTGCTGTGGGTATTGCTACATATCTTCTTGTTTCGGATAAATCTTTGGATTTGAGGTTAGCGCCTTTTCTTATTATCGGTGCCGTTCTTTCTGTTCCCTTTTCTGTTAAAAGTGTTAAGAAAATAAATAAAAACAGATTAAAGATAGCCATTGCTGTGCTGACGATAGTTTTGGGAATATTTACTATTTGGAAAATAGTAATGGGTTGATAATTATGTAGAGGTTATCATACTTTGATTTATAGTAGAGAAACTAGCAGAATTTTCAACAATAACAGAACAATATAAATTTCGTTACAACGTCATTTGGAATGAATTAGAAAAATCAACCATAGAGATAGCGGCATTATTTGCTATTGACGCCAATCACGGGGAGGTCTATTAAAGTCTTTACCAGGAGGGATATATAAAATAAATACTGAAATGGTTACTGATGCAAAGAAAGGGATTCAATGGCAACATGCGTCAAATTTGGGCTGTATTTTAGCTAATATATTTTCAAAGAGATTGAATATACCGGCATATATAATGGGGGAAGGTGAAGTCATTGCTTATTTAAAAATTTTTTTAAAAACTCTTGCTATCAATCTTTTATATGCTACAATACTTTTAAGATGAATTTAGAAAGTAAATCTCCCGATGAAATAATTCAAGAGTTTCAGAAAAAATTAAAAATGCGTCTACCGAAAATGTTACCTTTAATGTCGATTTTTGTAATCGGCTTCATCCTTATAATCGTATTTACATCATTTTATACTATTCAGCCTAATGAACTTGGCGTAGTTTTACGGTTCGGAAAATTCATAACAAACACTAATCCGGGATTACATATTAAAATACCGTTTGGCATTGATAAGGTTTATCCTGTTAAAGTAGATTTTGTTTATAAAGAAGAGTTTGGTTTTCGTACACGCGCCGCAGGTATAAAAACTATTTACGATTCAAAATCTTATGATAACGAGTCTTTAATGCTTACCGGCGATTTAAATGTGCTGGATGTAAACTGGATTGTTCAATATAAGGTAAAAGATCCTTTCAACGTATTGTTTAATATCCGCGACATTCGTCAAACGATTAGAGACCTTTCGGAATCAGTAATGAGAAAAATCGTGGGAGATTATACCTTTAATGAAATTCTTACAAAACGAAAAGAATTAGGTATCGGTAATTTAGCGCAAAAAGATTTACAGACAATTCTTAATAATTATAAAGCGGGGATTCATATAGAAACAGTTAAATTACAAGATGTAATCCCTCCTGAACCTGTTATGCCCGCTTTTAATGAAGTAAACGAAGCGCAGCAAGAAAAAGAACGAATGATAAATGAAGCAAAGAAGATATACAATCAGCAGATTCCTCAAGCAAAAGGGGAAGCGTTAAAAATGATAAGCGAAGCGGAAGGGTATTCTCTGGAAAAAATTAATGAAGCTCAGGGAAACGCGAAAAGATTTCTTCTTTTGTTGGAAGAGTATAAACAAGCTAAAGATATTACAATTAAACGCTTATACCTAGAAAATATGAATGATGTTCTAATTAACGCGGGAAAGAAATATATTCTTGACCCTAACGAAAAAAGTATTTTACCTTTATTAAAATTAAACGATGAAAAATAAAAAGTTAAAACTTATTTTAGGAATAATTATCGCCGTAAGCATTGTAGTATTTAATGGTTTATACTCGATTAACGAAGGCCAACAGGTTATTATTACCCAATTCGGTGAACCTGTAGGCACTGCCATTACTACCGCGGGATTACATTTTAAAACGCCTTTTATCCAAAAAATAAATTTTTTCGAAAAAAAAATATTAGAATGGGATGGGGACGCTGACGAAATACCTACTAAGGATAAAAAAAATATATGGGTTGATACAACAGCTCGATGGCAAATTCAAGATCCTCTGAAATTTTTCAAAGCTGTCTTTAATGAAAAACGCGCGCATACAATACTTGATGATATTATTGACTCAGCCGTACGCGATGTAGTTACCTCCCATAATTTGATTGAACTAGTCCGGTCATCTAATCGAATCATTGATGAGGCCGCCATTCCTTCCGAAGAAGAAGAATTTATGCAGGAAGAAGCTTTAGATAAAATCACAGTCGGCAGAAATAAAATGAGAGAAGAAATCTTAGAAAGCGCTGGAAAAACTGTCTTACAATATGGGATTAAACTTGTTGACGTAAGAATTAAAAGAGTAAAATACATCGATAAGGTACGGCGTACCGTTTTCGATAGAATGATTGCCGAACGTAAACAGGCAGCGGAAAAATATCGGTCTGAAGGAAGAGGTACTCGCGCCGAAATTGAAGGAGAAACCGAAAAAGAGCTGAAAAACGTCCTTTCACAAGCGTATAAAGGCGCTCAATCAGTGAAAGGAACAGCTGACGCGGCTGCAGCAAAAATTTATGCTGACGCCTATAATAAAGATCCTGAGTTTTACTCTTTTTTAAAAACATTAGAAACATATAAAAATACGATAGACCAAGATACTACGCTTATTCTCTCGACTGACAGCGAATATTTTAAGTATTTAAAAGAAATCTCGCCTAATAACTAAATGAGTAATGCGATTCTTTTAATTTCCTGTCCTGACCAAAAAGGGATTACCTCCCAAATTACATCTTTTATTTTTCAAAATAACGGAAATATCGAACACGCCGATCAGCATATCGATTTTCAAACCAATACTTTCTTTATGCGGATAGAATGGTCGCTAAAAAACTTTAAAATACCTGAAAAAGATATCCGTAAAAGATTTAGTATGTTAGCTAACCAGTTTAAAATGAGCTGGACGCTACATTTCACTAAGGATATACCATCTGCCGCTATTTTTGCTTCTCACTCAACACATTGTCTCTATGATCTACTATTAAGGTATAAAGAAACACAGTTTAAGTGCGAAATTCCATTAATTATAAGTAATCATTCATCGGTTTCAAAAATAGCGAAAACCTTCGGAATAAAATTCATACATCTACCTAAAACACCTAAAAATAAAAAAACGATTGAGAAAAAAGAGATAGCGCTGCTTAAAGACGCCAATATCGAGCTAATTATATTGGCACGGTATATGCAAATTTTTACAAATTCCTTTATAAAAGAGTTTCCTAGCCGAATGATAAACATTCATCACTCATTTTTACCCGCCTTTGCCGGAAAAAATCCTTACCAACAGGCTTATAGCCGAGGCGTAAAAATCATTGGCGCGACTAGCCATTACGTTACAAAAGAACTGGATGCCGGTCCTATTATTAAGCAGGATACAACAAGAATCAGCCACCGCGATTCTTTATCTGATCTAAAACGTAAAGGTCAGGACTTAGAAAAAACAGTACTAAGTAGGGCAGTACGGCTGCACTTGGAACGAAAAATCCTCGTATATAACAATAAAACCGTAATTTTTGATTGATTTAATAGAAGTGGTGTTGGGTAAATTACATAGGACATGTAACAGCGCTTTAGTAAATCAATAGTTAGGTTGATGTTTTTTACTGCATATTTATAACAAAAAAATGTACACCCATACATTTTTTTGTTACCTTTCTCATATTCAAAATTTTTTTCGAAAATTTTTGGTAATTTAGACTAAAATATGGTATATTTAGTTAATTTCACATGTATAACGTCAACTATTTTTTCCGGTCAACGGTAATTATAATTGTCGCTCAACATGGGTACGTGGAACGAGATATTTTTCCAACAGGAAGTCTGACGACAAGACAATTTATACGGCGACGATACCATGTTCTAAAGCAGTAAAAGAGAAAGGAAAGGTTAAATATTTTATCTATGGAAGGGATAGAAGTAATAAAAGGCATCAAATAGGATGGATATCAACAGATGTGAAGTAATAATAATTTATCGCTGAAGCGCTATTAAGGACATATATTATATATTCACCTAGAAGTACCATTTCATAAAAATCCTTGAAATATTAATATTTTAAGGAGTTGCCATGATTATAATTTGACAAATTTAAGGATTTGTTTTATAATGTAATCGTGATGATTAAACGATATTATCATAATCTCAATAAATATTTAACCAAAAATAAGGTTTTAGTGATTTATGGACCTCGCCAAGTAGGAAAAACTACTCTGTTAAAGGAATTCCTTTCTCATACAAAGTTAAAATATAAGCTGGATTCAGGGGACAATATTAGAACACAGCAGATATTAAGTTCTCAGGATTTTGCTCAAATAAAAGAATATGCCGCCGGATATGAACTTTTAGCTATTGATGAAGCCCAGCGTATTCCCAAGGTTGGTATGGGATTAAAAATTATAGTAGACCAAATCCCCGGAATTTTTGTTATTGCTACAGGTTCTTCTTCTTTCGAATTGTCGGGTCAAATTGGCGAACCTTTAACAGGGAGAAAACGTACTTTAACGCTTTTTCCTTTATCTCAAACAGAACTAGCCGATTTATATAATCCATATGAATTACGACAGAACTTATCTGATTTTCTAGTCTTTGGAAGTTATCCCGATGTTATTACAGCAAAAAGCAAAAAAGAAAAAATTGTAAATCTTGAAGAGCTAGTCAATTCTTACCTTTTTAAAGATATTCTTGAAATGGAACGCATTAGAAACGCTAAAATACTTTTAGATCTTCTTCGTTTGTTAGCTTTTCAAGTTGGTAATGAAGTTTCTTTATCTGAAATTGGACAAAAAATAGGTATAGATTATAAAACTGTCGCAAGATACTTAGATTTATTGGAAAAGTCATTCATTATTTTCAATTTGAGAGGGTTTTCACGAAACTTAAGAAAAGAGGTTACGAAAAAAAGTAAATATTATTTTTATGATAATGGTATCCGTAACACGATTATTTCTAATTTTAATAATATCGAATTTCGTGACGATGTAGGTAAACTCTGGGAAAATTTTCTAGTTATTGAACGTGTAAAAGTACAAGCTTATAAAGGCATTTTTACGAATAATTATTTCTGGCGCGCGTGGGATAAAAAAGAAATTGATTGGATAGAAGAAAGAGAAGGTAAGCTTTATGGCTTTGAATTCAAATTTTCTAAAGAAAAAGTAACATTTCCTAAAGATTTCATAGAAGCATATCCTTCTTGTAATTTAGACATAATTAATCAGAAAAACTATCTTCCATTTATTGGATGTTAATTTTAATTGCAAAATTATTTAAATTGTGCTAAATTATTATACTTTTGTTCTAGGGTGTTTTATTGAGTTTAGGGTACTTTAACATCTGGTTATTAAGATTTATGGAGGCAAAGAGATGCGTTTATCCAAAATGTCTTGGCTAATTATTGCTATAACCGTTTTCTTTAGTGGTTGTGCTCCAAAACAAGAAGTGGATGAGAAAAAAATTGTTGTCTGGCACTGGATGAACGATAGAAAAGACGCTTTTGATACTTTAGCGAAAGAATATACTGCGCAAACTGGCATTCCTGTAAAATTCAAACTATTTTTTCCTCCTGACATTTATTCTCAAAAAGTAATTGCGGCCGCGCGCGCGGGAAATTTACCGGAAATATTTGGAATTCTAGGTGAAAAGCAATCTTTAGGGTCATTTATAAAAGCAGGTCATGTTTTAGATTTAACTCCCTTTATGGAAAAAAACGAAAAAGAGTGGAAAAAAAGTTTTTACACTCAGACATTGCAAACAACTGTGTTTAACAAGAATAATTCTTATGAAGTTTCCCCAGGTATATATGGTGTACCGATAGATGCTACATTAATGCAGTTTATTTATAACAAAAGTTTATTTGAAAAAGCTGGTCTTGATCCTAATAATCCGCCTCAAACTTTTGATGAATTTATTACTTACGCTCAGACAATAAAAAACAAGTTAGGAGTTGATGGGTTTGTCTGTGGGTGGGGAGAAGGGTGGCTTATTAATTGCTTAGCTGTCGAATGGGCAATTAATATTATGGGGGAAAAGAAATTCGTAGATACAATTGAAGGTAAAGTTTCATACACCGATAACGATTGGATAAAAGTTTTCTCATTATTTAAGGTTTTGAAAGAATCTGATATTCTTGCTAACGATATAACAACTATGATAAATAAAGAATCCGAAGACGCGTTTTCAAAAGGAATGGCGGCGTTTTCTTTTAATGGTAGCTGGACCGTTAACGTATATAAACAGCTCGCTTCTGATTTAGATTATGCCTTTTTTTCTTTACCAAGAGTATCAAATCGCGCGCTTAAAGTCTGGGGCGGTGCCGGATCTTCTTTCATGGTAAAAGCTAAATCATCCAATAAAATTGACGCTATCGAATTTTTAAAATGGTTTACCGCTAAAAAACAGCAAAGTTTTCTTATTAAAAATACAAATAATTTACCAGCTATTGCTAATTGCGAAGAAGAACTTCCCCCTATTTTAAGAGCAATTACCGATAATTTAGAGAGACTTACACATCCTAATATTTGGCCGTATAATGAGGATTCCCGAGTAATAGAAGTCATGAATAAAGCATTACAGCAAATAGTTATGGGCATAAAAACACCTCAAGACGCGGCAAAAGAAATACAAGAAATAAAACAAAGGGTGGCTAATCAATGAACTCTTATTTAAAAGATAAAGCAGTAAACTTTTCTTTTATTTTTCCGGCATTACTGCTATTCTCGATTTTTTATATTTACCCGTTTATTTACACTTTTATTTTAAGTTTTCAGAGGGGCGATGGTATTTACACCTCTCAATTTGTAGGCTTAGCCAATTTCAAAGAAGTCCTTTTGTATGATAAAGATTGGTGGCCTTCAATGTTTTATGGAGGATTCATTACGTTATTCGCATTGACATTTCAAAACGTTATAGCGTTATTTTTAGCATTAGCTGTAGATAAAGCTATTAAAACCGGTAAATTTTATCGGGTAATATTTTTTGTGTTATGCGTTCTTTCAGAAATAATTGTTGGGTTATTAACGCGCCAAATTCTTATTTCAAATCCGGGAATATTTAACCAATGGTTATCTAAATTTGGATTAGGATTTTTTATCCATAACTGGTTAGATGCTAAACAAATATTATTTCAGATTGGTAACGTTAAAATAACGCACGCGTTAATCACTACGGCTTTAGTTCATTCATGGAAAGGATTTGGTTGGGCTTTCGTAATCCTTCTCGCGGGATTACAGGCAATACCTGAACAGCTATATGAATCAGCGAGGATTGATGGAGCAAGATCTCATCAAAGTTTTTTGAGGATAACTTTACCGTTACTTACACCGGTAATTGTTTTAGTTTGTATTCTTACAATTCTTGGAACAATGCAGGCATTCGCCATGATACTCGCATTAACCAGAGGAGCAGGAGGGCTTACCGAAGTACCGGTAATGAGAATATATAATCATTTACGTGGAAGCCAGATAGGATTAGCTTGTGCTGAGGGAATCGTTTTAGGAGTAGTGCTTATAACTCTCTCATTCACAATGCTTAGAATCTCTAAATGGGTAAGGAGTCGTTGGGGTGTATTACCAAGTTAAAAAAATCGTAGTTCTAATATTGTTGCATACTTTTCTTTTAAGTGTGGCGTTAAGTTGTATTACGCCTTTATTTTGGATGTTAAACGCTTCATTTAAGACTGATACTGAATTTCGAAACGATTTAGGCTTAAAATTAGCCACAAATCCAACTTTAGAAAATTATAAAACCGCCCTCACGGAAGGAAAACTGGGGTTCTATTTTATTAACAGCGTTTTTTATACTTTTATTACGGTATTATTAATTGTAGTGATTTCTTCACTTGCCGCGTACGGTTTTTCCCGATTGCAATTTCCCGGCAAAAATATTATATTTTTCATGTTTTTGGCGGCAATGATGATTCCTTTACCCGCGGGATTTGTTCCTGTATACATACTGTTGAATAAACTTCATTTGGTAAATAAAACTGGCTACGTATTAGCAATGACCAATATAGGTCTTTCTTTTAGTATCTATCTCCTAAAGACATTTTTTGACCAGTTACCAAGAGATTTAGAAGACGCCGCACGAATAGATGGTTGTAATAAATTACGAATATGGTGGAGCGTGGGATTACCTTTAGTGTCTCCGGCATTAGCCGTTGTTATAATTTTTAATTCATTAAACGTGTGGAACGAATTTGTTTTAGCCTCACTAATGTTTACTGAAGACAGCCTTATGCCTCTTCAAGTTGGCTTAATGGAGTTTTACAATAGAAATATAATTCAACACACTCTCCTTATGGCCTCATTAACTATAGCTGCCGTACCAATAATTCTTCTATATCTAGTAATGCAACGGCAAATCATTAAAGGCATCACGGCAGGAGCAATGGTAGGATGACACGAAGACTGAAGACTGAAAACCGAAAAGGGAAACTGTTTACCTGTTCTCTGTCATTTGTCTTTTGTTATCTATTTTCTGTCATCTGCTTTCTGTCATCTGTCTTCTGTTATGCCGCAGATACTTCAGAATATGTAAATAAAGGCTGGGTTCTTAAAGGCGAAAAAAAATATCAGGAAGTATACGCGACAGTTGACGCTTGTATTTCTGAATTTAGTACTGAAGCAAATAGACTATCACAAACGCTTACCGATTACCCTACTAAAGGTGAAGAAAATAATTATAAAATAATGAATGATGTGGCAACCTGTTATTTTATAAAAGGAGAAACATTAAGGGAAGAAGGAAAAACAGAAGAAGCAAAAAACGCATTTCAAACAATTGTTGACAAATACCCTTACGCTCAAGCGTTTGATCCTCGCGGATGGTACTGGTCGTTATCTGATACCGCTAAAAAAGCGATAGGACAAATTATAGGAAAAGGAATCATTGAGAAAAACGTTATAGAAAAAGAAATTAGAGTTAATATCCACGATATCGGTACAGAATTCCCAATAAACTACGAAAAATATGGAAAATTTGAAAATGTCGGAACGAAAGATTATAAATACCAAATTACTAACCCTATCGGATTAGCTAATGCTGTTGGAGAAGGTATTTTTCCTAACTCAAATTCTGTTAAGTTTGACCCTCAATTTATCAAAGTAAAAAAATCACTTTCTAAAATTGACCATTGGAAAGTTTTAAATTCAAGAGATATGCGTACTGCTTTTTATAAATGGACCATAGCGCCGGAACCTGGAGGCGTAAAGTTATTTTACATCGCTGATATTTTAGAAAGAAGCGGATATCTTGAACAAGCAATAAAAGCTTATTACGCAATTTTAGTTCACTATCCTCAAAGTTATGGCTGGACGTACTGGCATACACCATGGTATATCGGAAAAGCAGCTCTTTATCGTATAAAATATTTATTAAACGAAAATCCAAAGTTAAACCTTAAATTCGAAGGAGCCGCAATAGAAATAGTTAATGGCTATGATAATGATATTAGAAATGATGTTTTTATTGTAAATCCAGGGG
>JAHISK010000058.1 GCA_018818105.1 Candidatus Omnitrophota bacterium
CTTTGAGAAACTTGGACTAATGTCATTGCTTGATAAAATGGTGGAATTTCAGAAACAATTAACAATAGGAACCGCCGTATACGGAACCGTACGTACGGTGGTGTAAGAGGACGGCGAGGGTGACCTCGCCTCCTACTTGATTCATTTAATAATTATCAATTAATATATTATTTTGATCCGGGCGGACGCAAGGCCCGCCCCTACAAATAACAATACGTTTATTTCATAGAAAGGAGAATTACATATGCTATCAATATTCTTAAAAGGCGGGCCGTTAATGTGGCCTATATTATTATGCTCAGTTATATCAATCACTATTATCTTAGAACGGTTTTACCATTTTCATTCAACAAAACCTAAAATTTCAAATTTGACAACTCGTGTCAAAACCATGATTAAAGAAAAAAAACACACCGAAGCGTTAAGGCTATGCGAAGAAGAATCCAGTCCCACCGCGCGGCTGCTGGCGATAGGAATTCATATCCGTAATAAAACTCTTGAAGAAAAGGATAAAATCATAAAACAAGCCGGCTCAAAAATCATCAGGGAAAAAGAAAAATACCTGCGCGGACTAGCTGTCATAGGTAATATCTCACCCTTATTAGGCCTACTTGGAACAGTAACAGGCATAATTAAAGCCTTCATAAAAATACAAGAATTAAACGGGACTGTCGACTCCGCTGTCTTAGCCGGAGGTATCTGGGAAGCACTTATCACTACCGCCGCCGGTCTTTGTGTTGCCATCCCAACCCTAGTTGCCTATTATTATTTTGAAGGTAAAATTGATACCATTGCCTCAAATTTAAAAGACACAAATCTGGACATAAGTGAACTTTATGGAATTTGATAGAACAAAAAAAATAAGCTTACACTTAAATATCGCTCCGTTAATAGACGTTATTTTTTTGCTTTTGATCTTTTTTATGTTATCAACCCATTTCATTACACAGAAGGGAATAAAAGTAACTTTACCGACAGCTAGTACAACAAACCATCAAGAAGAAAAAAATACCGTTACGATTACACTTACTAAAGATAACGCGATGTATTTAAACGATATACAAACCGATTTAAATAATATCTTACCCTTATTAAAAACAACTCTGCAAAAATTACAAACAAAATCCGTAATTATTCAAGCTGACGAAAATATCAATTTAAAGTTAGCCGTAGAAATAATGGATATAGCAAAACAGGCAGACGCCCAAGAAATAATCATCGCGACAAAAAAAGAAAAAAATGGTTAATCCTACCGTAATAAAAGCCGCGTTTTTAATTTCCCTGGGAGCACATAGTCTTCTTTTTATGATACCTAGAATCAACCTTCCCGCGTCAAAAATTGAGCCGACGAAAAAAATAGAAATCACCATAACTAAACCTAATTTACTGCCAAAAGTTGACCAATTAGGTGAAGAAAAAAAATTAAAAGCCACAAAAAATGAACCAACTCCGCCTAAATCTGAATTAAAAAAGCAAGAAAAAATTACCCGCCAACCCCACAATGAACCGATAAAGATAGAGGATCCCGATACCCAAGATATACTAAGGTATCAAGACATGATAAAACGAAAAATTCAGAAGGCGCGACGTTATCCCCAATGGGCTAAACAAAAAGGGTATCAAGGGTCTACCTATTTAAAATTTACAATTCTAAAAAACGGATATATACATGACATACGTATTCTACAATCTAGCGGATATAGAATACTTGATGAAGAAGCATTAAGCACCTTAATCCGCGCGCAGCCATTCCCGAAAATACCAAAAAAAATACCTTTTTCTAAAATACACATGGAAATTTATGTCGTTTTTCAGCTTTCTACTGATAATTTTTAAAAAATTGAATTTTCTATTATTTTACATGTTACATTGAAAATCCTTGAAAAATATGTTATTTTTAATATTACCTAACCTGAATTTGTTGCGGGAAGGTAACGAGTTTGGATTTCTCATTTGAAATCTTCTTATTTGCTACGTTTTTATTGTATTTTAGCCTAATTTTACCATAAAAAGATGTTTATAAAACTTAGGAAATTCATGATTTGGCGTTGTATGCTACTGCTATTTGGCTGTATAGGTACTTCATTTTTTACGTATGGCGCGGAATATACTATTCCGGCACAAATAGTAAGTTTATCGCAATGCAAAGATATCGCTTCAAAAAACTACCTTCCTTTACAAATAGCGCGTGATGAAGTGGTATTGGCGACTTTGAAAATTACCGAGGCAAAACGGAATTTATTTCCATCAGCGGCAATCAAGTATCAAGAGAATAAAGGGACTATTGATAATAACCCTTTTACCGGAAAAAGGTATGATTTGGAGCTTAAGTAGCCTATTTCTTTAGGCGGAAAAGGCATGTATGTATTAAAACAGACAAAAAAAGAACTAAATATCGCTAATGAAAACCTAAAAAAAGTCAGCTTAGATTTAACTTTTGAGATAGCTCAAAATTATTATAATTTGATATATTCTGAAAATGAATTTAAGACTCTATTAGAATTAAAGGCGGAATCTTTTCAGTTATTAAATTTAGCCCAATCAAAATATAAATTAGGAGTAATTTCTGAATTAGATTATTTCAATGCCAAGCATTTATATGAACAGATAGAGTTTAAAACACTGTCGTCGCGAAGTGATCTTTCTTTAGTTAAACTGGGACTTTGTCAGAAACTAGATATAGATGAAAAAATAAGGTTTGATTTTCCTTTCACCTTAACTATGCCATCTGATATTTTCGTTTTAGAGGATTGTATTCTAACCGCTATAGAAAAACGGACAGAAATGAGAATCGCCGGAGATTATCTGTTGCATTCGGAATACGGGAAAAAAGCGGCTAAAGCAAACAGTTTTCCTCGGGTAGATTTAGTAGGAAAGATTGGACAGGGAAAAGAAACATATGAATTTGAGAACCGCGATTTAAAAACCGAGTGGTTATTAGGTGCCAAAGTTGAAGTGCCTTTTGGCGCTAATACGGCAAGCGCTAGTTATTCCGCAGATAAAAAAGCGCAAAGTTTAAGCTCTTATCACAGTGGAGACGAATATCAAAGCCGCGAATATAAAATAGACATACTAAATAATCTTGGTATCTACGCGGAAAAAAAACAATCAGAAATTGATCATAAAAAAGCGATGGATGATTTAGATAAAGTAAAGAAAAAAATAATCCAGGAAGTAATGGGTGAGTCTTTATGGGATTCCTACGGAAGGCAATAATGATATAGGGTTAACATTGGAATTTTTAGCAAATTCTTCCAGTGTCCACAAGAA
>JAHISK010000059.1 GCA_018818105.1 Candidatus Omnitrophota bacterium
CACTGCTGCTAAAAGATTAAAAAATCAGACACTTGAAGAATGGTTCTTGTGGACACTGGAAGAATTTGCTAAAAATTCCAATGTTAACCCTATATCATTATTGCCTTCCGTAGGAATCCCATAAAGACTCACCCATTACATGTAATTTCCTGAAAAATCCAGATACCTATATCAAAACAATCCTCTTAAATCAATCCAAAGGGCTATTTTTCTTCGGATTTATCCTCGAAACTGCATTTCATACAATTTTTTATACAGCGTATTTGACTCTAGGAGAACCGCATGCTTACCAATTTCAACAATTTTACCATTTTCCATCACAACTATCCGATTTGCTCTTTGCACGGTAGAAAGACGATGAGCAATAACAATAACTGTTTTCTCCTCCATAAGCCGATAAACCGTTTCCTCTATTAATTGCTCTGACTCAGAATCAAGCTGACTAGTTGCTTCATCTAAAATCAAAATAGGAGCTTCTTTCAATATTGCCCGCGCCAAAGCTATCCTTTGCCTCTCACCACCTGACAACCTAAACCCCCTATCTCCTATTATTGTATCAAAACCGCCAGGTAAATTCTTAATAAACCCATAAGCGTAAGCTTTCTTTGCTGCTTCAATAATCTCATTTTCTGTCGCGCCTTCTCTTCCATAAGCGATATTATCTCTTACCGTAGCATGAAAAAGAACCATCTCCTGAGAAACAACAGCAATCATCTGTCTTAAAGATTTTACTCTACAATCTTTAACATTCACTCCATCAATGGAAACGACACCTTCCTGAGAATCATAAAGACGGGGAATAAGACTAACTAATGTTGACTTACCCGCGCCTGAAGGTCCAACTAAAGCGATAGTTTCACCTCTTTTTATTTGTAAATTTATGTCTTTCAATACATCTTCTTCTTCATTATATCTAAACACTACTTTATCAAAACATATTTGCTCCTTAAACTCTGTCATCTTTATCGCGTTATTCTTACTCTTTATCTTCACCTCCTCATCTAACACGTTGTAAATTCTAGTAGAAGCGGCTATCGCCTGCTGGTTTATCGCATGAACATTAGATAATTTTTTTATTGGCTTTATAATAGACATAAGTGATCCTAAAAACAATCCAAATACACCGAAAGAAAGATTTCCAAAAATGACCTCTTTACCAACTACTGTTAAAACAATAACTGCCCCCAAAACACCTACAAATTCCGTAAAAGGCGACAGCATAAGTGTTCTTTTAAGGCTTTTTAATGTATATTTATAATACTGGTGATTAATATTTTTAAATCTTTCTTCCTCATATTTTTCTCGGCAAAACACTTTAACAATATAGACACCCTGGATAGTTTCTGCTAACAAAGAATTAAGATCTGCCATTTTATTTTGAATTTCTCCAGATAACTTCTTAATTCTTTTTCCTATTTTTAATACCGGGAAACCAATTAAAGGAAAAATAATAAAAATAATTATAGGTAATTTCCATGAAATACTAACCGCTATAGCAATCCCCATAATCGTATAAAGCACTATCTGCATTGAATTGTAAATACAATCTGTCAAAGCATAAGAAATCGCCTGAGTAATAAACCCCACATCATTAGTAATTCGGGAAATAAGTTCACCCGTCCTTTTCCTGGCGTAAAACTCCAATGATAACCGATTAAATTGGGCATAAAGTCTATTCCTCACTTCTCTTATAACACTTTGCCCGACTACATTCATAAGGTAATTCTGCAGAAAAAAGAATATCCCCTTAAAAAAGAAAAGAAAAATCATAAATATAACTACAATCTTAAGAAGAACTAAAGGTTCTGTATTATTAAGTTTATCTATAATATTCATTAAAAAAGCGGACAAGTGCAATTTATCCGGTATAATTATCGCTTTATTAGTCATTATTCTATCAGAAAGAGGAATAATCATCCCTAAAGAAATACCATCAAAAATAGTAGATACCCCCATACAAAGAGCCGCTAAAAAAAGAAGCCCCTTACTGCCACTGGCAAATTTTATTAACCTAAAATATTCTTTTAAAAATTCTTTCATAATTATATAATCCCTTAAAATTATGTGATTTTACCACACCAATTGACTTTCTACAAGGTCTTTGATATTATACCAAGTACATATAAAAATATTAAATACGAAATTCGAATATCAAAATACGAACGATACAAATGACGAATTTCTAATTGCTCAAATTCCAATATTCAAACAAAAACTGTAACTTGATGATTGATTATTGGTAATTGGAATTTATAGGAAGAAAATCATGAAAATAGGAATAATCGGAATAGGCAAATTAGGCAGCATTCATTTACGTATCTGTAAGGAAATCCAGAGAATAGAAGAAATCTATATTGTCGATACAGACAAAAAGAAACTGCAACAACATACAGGGGTTACTCATCTTACGGATTATCAACAATTATGCGGAAAAGTTGATGCTGTTAGTATCGTCACCCCTACTTCTACCCATTTTGAACTTGCTAAATTCTTTCTTGAGAGAAAAATCCCTGTATTTGTTGAAAAACCTATTACATCCAACTTAAAAGAAGCAAATACGTTACTCTCTATGGCTAAAAATAAAAAAACACTTCTATTTGTTGGCCACGTAGAAAGATACAACAACGCCTATCTAGCCGCGAAAGAAAAGATAAAGGACCCTATTTTCATCGAATGCCACCGTCTAAGCCCTTATCCTCACAGGTCTTTAGATGTCGGGGTGGTACTTGATTTAATGATTCATGACCTAGATATTATTCTGGATTTACTAAAAGATGATATAAAAAATGTGCAAGCCAAAGGCGTAAAAGTAATATCTTCCACCGAAGACATAGCGAACGTACGTATAACCTTTAAAAACGGATGTGTCGCTAATATAACGGCGTCGCGCATCTCGGAAAAGAAAGAACGAAAAGTAAGAATATTCATGCGTAACTGTTATATTTCCTTAGATTACGCGCAACAAGAAGCGCAAATTTATAAAAAAGGAGCCGCCAAAATAACAAAAGACACCCTTCCTATCAATAAAGAAGAACCGTTAAAGAAAGAGATAATCGAATTTGTTAATTTGGTTCAAAATAAAACCTTTGATATGGATTCAGCGCAAGGCGCCCGAAACGCCCTGGAACTGGCGTTAAAAATACAGAAGATCATAAATGAAGATCCAAATAATAATAGATAACAAAAATCGTAGGGGCGCTGCTTGTCTGCGCCCGATTATTAATTATGATTATATCATGAATACGGTTTGATATAATGACACATTCTTCCCATTATTGATAATTTTATATCATTACGGGCGTAGACAAGCAGCGCCCCTACAATCACAAAATAAATTCATGAAAAAAATAGTCATTGTTGCCGGCGATAAATCAGCGGACATTTACGGGGGACTACTCTGCGAAAAGATACAAGAAAAGTTCGATGGTGTTGAAATATTTTCTTTTGGAGGAAATAATCTCGCTAAATCCTCTCACCAAGTTATAAATCTTCTAGACCACTCTGTCTCAGGATTGGTTGAAGTCATTTCTTCAATAAAAAAACTGTTTGATATATTCAAAAGAATGATAGAAGAAATAAACAGAATTAAACCGGATCTAATAATTCTCATGGATTTTCCTGACTTTAATTTAAAACTGGCAAAAACGCTTAACAAAAAATACCCTCTTTTCTACTATATAAGCCCCCAACTCTGGGCATGGCGCAAAAGCAGGATAAACCTAATTAAAAAATACGTTGATAAAATGGTTGTTATCTTTAAGTTTGAAGAAGACTTTTACAAAAAAGAAAACGTGGACGCGCTCTACTTCGGACATCCTCTACTGGAAATGATAAAAAATAAAGAAACTGAACCCAAAAAAATTATTTCATTTCTTCCCGGCTCCAGAAAAAATGAAATTAAAAAACATCTGCCGGTAATGCTAGAAACAAAAAAAATCCTAGAAAAGGAATTAAAGGATTTTTCTTTTCGTATAATCCGGCCAGATAACATAGAAGAAGATTTTTATAAAAAATTATCACCAAAAATAGAAATAACCCCGCATTCCTACGACAGGATAAAAGAATCAGCCTTCATTATCACCTGCTCAGGAACGGCGACTGTAGAAATTTCTATTTTAGAAGTACCCTTCTTAATAATTTATAAAATGAACCCTCTATCATGGCATATACTGCGAAGAATCGTTGACACGAAATTTATCGGAATGGTAAACATTTTATCCGGCAAGAAAGTAATTGAAGAACTTATTCAGGAAAAAGCCAATCCGAAAAATATCGCTAAAATCACTTTGGAAGCGCTTAAGCACACCGAAAAATATCAAAAAATTAAGGAAGAATTAAAACAGGTAAAATCTACAATGTCACCATACGGCGCGACCGATAAATTCGCTGATTTTATCGGACAATATCTTAATTTAAAATAACAACCCCATTCATCATACTTTCTTTTTAATCTGCCCGGATTTATTCCTTATAAAATTATAGATATTTAGAATAGCCGCGGGAGTAATTCCGCTTATTTTTAAAGCTTGACCTAATGTGAGAGGTTTAAAACTATTAAGCTTTTCAACTACTTCTTTAGATAATGATGAAATTTTGAAAAAATCGATCTTGGGTATTTTTATCCGGTCTAGATTCTTTAACTCTTTTTGCCAAACTGACTGGCGCCGCAAAAATCCTTCATACTTTGCCTCAATCTCAACTTCTCGGCAACCGCCTCCAAACTTATCAAGACCATCACCCAGATGGCTTGATACATCTTCATAGCTCACTTTAGGACGCTTTAAAACATCAAAAATAGTAAGTTTCTGTTTATTGAACATGATTTTTACGTTTCTTGTTTTACTAATCATTCTTTCAATATTCTCTTTCTTTTCCAAAACATAATTGTATTCTTTTTTATTTATTAGTCCTAACTTAAAAGCCGGCGGCGCTAATCTAATGTCGGCATTGCTCTCCCTCAATGACAGTCGAAATTCACATCGTGAGGTAAACATCCTGTAAGGCTCATCCGTCCCTTTAGTAACTAAATCATCAATTAAAACACCTATAAACGCCTCATTTCGCCCTAATAAAAACGGTTTTTTCTTCTTAAATTTTAGCGCGGCGTTAATTCCGGCAACTGCACCTTGCGCCGCGGCTTCTTCATAGCCGGTCGTGCCATTAACTTGGCCGGCAAAATAAAGCCCTTCTATTTTCTTTGCTTCTAGCGTTAGGGTTAAGTCTCTTGAGTCGATTAGACCGTGCTCTATACCATAGCCGGGACGTAAAATCACTGCGTTTTCTAGTCCTTCTATGGTATGAATAAACTCATACTGAACACCGAAAGGCAGTGATGTGGAAACGCCATTAGGATAAATCTCAATTGAATCACGCCCGACAGGCTCAATGAAAATTTGATGTCTATCTTTATCTTTAAACTTTATTATTTTATCTTCTAAAGATGGACAATACCTTACTCCTTTCGCTTTAATTTTTCCGGTATAAAGCGGAGAATACTTTAAGTTTTTTAAGATTACCTTATGCGTTTTTTTATTTGTATGAGTAATATGACAAGCTAACGGATCTTTTAAAAGTTCTCTGTTAGTAAATGAAAACGGTTCAACATCATAATCAGATGGCTGCTTAAGCATCTTAGAAAAGTCAATTGTCCTTTTATCTAACCGGGCGCAAGTACCAGTTTTAAAATGTTTAGTTTTAAACCCCAGCTTTTTTATATTACTGAATAATTCATCGCTTGATTCTTCAGCCAGCCGGCCGCCGGGAAAACTATTCATTCCAATATGAATAAGACTTTTCAAAAACGTTCCGGCGCAAATAATAACAGCTTTCCCGCAAAAAGATTCTCCAAAATTCGTTTCAACACCGCAAACTTTTTTGTTTTTCACTAATATGCTTCTTACTTTAGCCTGTAAAATCTGAATATTTTTATTTTCCTCTAAAAATTTCTTGGCGGTTTTAGGATAATAATCACTATCAACTTGCGCTCTGGTCGCCCATACCGCTTTTCCTTTACTTCGATTAAGAAATCGATAACTTAAGGCCGCCTTATCAGTAATTTTGCCAATAAGCCCACCTAAAGCGTCCACTTCTCTTACTAAATGTCCCTTCCCCACCCCTCCCACTGCCGGATTACAGGATAATTTACCTATATCGTCAATATTAAGAGTTAAGAGCAATACGCTACATCCCAGCTTTGCCGCGGAAAAACAAGCTTCAATTCCAGCATGTCCGCTGCCAACAACAATAACGTCGTATTTATTCATAATGCCAGAATTGTACCATATTTTAGATAAATAAAAAAGGAAGGATTTCTACTTTATTTGTTTAGTTTTATAACCCTTGATGTGATTTGTAAATAATTATTTAAAATGTCCTGTAGGGTTCAGGCCTGCCTGAACCTCTAATGAATAATTTTTAATATTATTTTCGTCTGTATCCCAGGTTTTGGGATTGTTCATTATATAATTACGAATGTTATTTAATGATTCATCAACACGAATAATATGGTCGTGAAATGATTTTTGCCATTTGAATGTATTATCATTTAATCGATTAATTTGTTTCGTAACGGTCGATTTATATGCACCGATAATAATTGATAAATTATCATTTTTATGATCAAGTAGGAGGCGAGGTCACCCTCGCCGTCCTCTTACACCACCGTACGTACGGTTCCGTATACGGCGGTTCCTATTGTTAATTGTTTCTGAAATTCCACCATTTTATCAAGCAATGACATTAGTCCAAGTTTCTCAAAG
>JAHISK010000060.1 GCA_018818105.1 Candidatus Omnitrophota bacterium
AGCGGAGCTTGTAAAAAACTCAAGCTAAAGCAAGCCAATAGGTTACGTAAATACGGCAACACACTTTGTTTTGTGGCTAATGTCACAAAATTAGCCATAAATACCACATTAATTAAGAAAGAACCGAAAAAATCAACTTATTTTCACCAAGACGTGGGATGCGCTGTGTGTCTCGCTCAGAATTGCAAGCAAAGCTTCTTGTGTTTAAAAAAAGTCTACCCTGAAGAAATAGCAAAAAAAACCTTGCGATATATAAAGAAAATTTAATTGAGATTTTTCAAAATTTAAATTACACTTGACGAACTAGTAATTATGTATTAATATGATCTTTCTTTTAATATGTGCAAAATTTCACAATGTTTGTATTTTTGTTTTATAATCTTCCAATTTTAAGAAGGAGGCAAAAATTAATACCGACACTATAACAATCATCCAGGATTTAATAAAAAAATACCCGCAGAAAAAGTCCGCTATTATGCCGGCTTTAGCAATCGCCCAGCAAAAAAATAAGAATTATCTTTCACGTGAAGATATATCTCAAATTGCTAAAATTTTTGATGTCAGCGAAAGTTATGCTTATGGTGTAGCTACGTTTTACACAATGTATAATATAGAAAAGGTCGGTAAGTATCATATTCAAATTGATACTTGTGTTTCCGCTTTCTTAGTCGGCGCTGACGCTATACTGGCACGAATAGAAAAAAAATTAGGAATCACAGCAGGACAAACCACAAAAGATAACCTGTTTACCCTATCGAAGATCCAAGATTTAGCTTCTTGCGGAACGCTTCCCGTAATTCAAGTCAACAATAAATATTATGAAAACATGACAATCAAAAAAACTGAGGCGCTAATAGAATCATTAAAAGCCGGTAAGATGCCGGAATCAGATAATTCTCAAAACATAGTAAGCGAATGTAAAATTCTTCTTAAAAACCGCCTTAATCCAAAGGCGAAAAATATTGATGAATACAAAAAATCAGGCGGATATCAGGCTTTAAACAAAGCATTAGCTATGATGCCGGCAGACATTGTTGGAAAAGTTAAAGAAGCCAATGTTAAAGGACGCGGCGGCGCGGGGTTTTCCGCGGGAATTAAATGGTCATTTTTGCCTAAAGATGACCCTCGACCGGTATATTTAATAGCTAATGCCGATGAAGGTGAACCAGGTACTTTTAAAGACCGTCAGATAATGGAGTATGACCCTCACTTATTAATAGAGGGTATAGCTATTTCAGCCTACGCTATTACCGCTAAAACCGCATTTATTTATATAAGAGGTGAATTTGGCTGGATTGCTGATATTTTAGAAAAAGCAATCAAGGAAGCAGAAAAAGACGGACAATTGAAACACCTTACCATAATAGTACATCGCGGAATAGGATCTTATGTATGCGGCGATGAAACCGCCCAAATTGAGTCTATTGAAGGAAAACGCGGTAATCCAAGAGTAAAACCGCCGTTTCCCGCTAACCTTGGATTGTACGGATGTCCTACTATTATCAACAACGTGGAAACATTATCGTGTGTCCCTTTTATCGTAGAAAAAGGCGCGCGGGAATTTAAAAAGATCGGTGTTAGCGGCAGTTTCGGGCCTAAAATCTATGGTGTATCCGGTCATGTCAATAAACCCGGCGTTTTTGAGTATCCTTTAGGAACGCCGCTTAAGACAATTCTTAAAACGGCAGGCGGAGTAAAAGGAAAACTTAAAGCCGTAATTGTAGGAGGGCTTTCCGTACCTATTTTAAAAGCGGATGAAATAGAAAATCTTAATATGGATTATGATTCCTGTTTACAAGCGAATACCATGCTTGGATCAGGAGGAATTATGGTTATAAATGACACAGTGTCTATCCCGGAACTCGCTTTACGAACTATTGAATTTTACGCGCATGAATCTTGCGGGCAGTGTGTGCCGTGCAGGGAAGGGACACAGTTGGTAAAAAGCCGTTTAAAAGGTTTAATTAAAGGTTTAGGCACAAAAGAAGACATTGATTTAATTATTAAAACATGCCAAACTATAACCGGATTGACACTATGTCCTCTTGGCGACGCGTTTGCCATACCTGTTAAATCAATGGTTTCTAAATTCAGAGATGAATTTGAAAGTTTAGTAAAATATTAAAAGGTGCTGTTGCATAATAGCACCAGCACCCAATGTAATCGAGATTTAATCGCTGTAATCAAGGATTGTTGCGTTTTGTAACAATCCCTAAGAAGAGGAGACTATTATATGATTACTAAAATGATTATCGACGACAAAGAAGTTCCTTTTGATCAAGGTCAAACTATCCTTGAAGTAGCGCGCGCTAACGGAATTTATATTCCTTCGCTTTGCTACCACAGAAAAACAGGACAGGCAAGTAAATGCCGTATTTGTGTTGTCGAGGTAGAAGGCATGCGAGGTCTTCAAACAGCTTGCTCAATACAAGCGCGTGAAAACATGAAAGTTGTTACTACCAACGATGAGATTCTTACCGCGCGGCGTTTAATAGTTAATCTATTGCTGGCAAGCGGAAATCATGATTGCCTTGCCTGCGAAGCTAACGGGGTATGTGAACTTCAGGAAGTCGCATATAAGCTAGGTATTGAAAAACCCGCCTTTATTATCGCGGATAAAGAAAAACCTGAATATGATGATTCAAGTGAAATGATTGTCCGCGACATTAAAAGATGTATTCAGTGCGGCCGATGTATTGAAGGATGTAATAAAACCGTGGTAAACGAAGTTCTTGATTTTGGTTACCGCGGGCATGAAACAAAAGTTATTTGTGATGATGATAAAATAATGGGGGAATCATCCTGCGTACAGTGCGGTGAATGCGCGCAGCTTTGCCCGGTAGGAGCTATTACTGATAAAAAATCTATCGGTAAAGGGCGTCCGTGGGACCTAAAAAAAGTTAGAACTACCTGTCCTTATTGCGGGGTAGGTTGCCAATTATATTTGCATGTTGACGAAAATACTAATAACGTAGTCAAAGTAACCGGTTATGAAGGCTCTCTGGCAAATGACGGAGCGCTCTGCGTAAAAGGACGGTATGGTTACGATTTCATTAACAGTAAAGAACGTTTAACAACTCCGCTTATTAAAGAAAACGGAAAGTTTAGACAAGCCAGTTGGGAAGAAGCGATTAACTTTGTCGCTTCTAAATTTAACAGCATTAAAAAAGAATCAGGTTCTGACGCTATCGCCGGATTAGCTTCGGCAAAAGTATCGAACGAAGAGAATTTCGCCTTTCAGAAATTCATGAGAAAGGAGGTGGGCACAAATAACGTTGATCACTGTGCCCGATTATGACACAGCGCTACAGTGGCCGGTCTGGCTGCTTCACTCGGTTCCGGAGCGATGACAAACGATATTCCGGGCATCAAAAGTTCTGATGTTATTTTGATTATTGGGTCTGACACAACTTCGGCTCATCCTGTTATTGGATCGCGCATTAAATATGTTGTCAGACACCAAAACGTTAAGCTCATTGTTATTGATCCTAAGAAAATAGACATTGCCGATTACGCTACTATATACGCGCGTCAGCGATGCGGTTCAGACGTAGCTGTTCTTAATGGAATTATGCATTTAATCATTAAGAACAATTGGTACGATAAGGAGTATGTAGAAGAACGCTGTGAGGGATTCGAAGATTTAAAGAAGGTTGTCTCCGAATATACGCCTCAAAAAGTTGAGAAACTTTCCGGTATACCGGAAAAACAGCTACAAGAAATAGCTCAGCTCTTTGGAACAGCACCTACAGCTTCTCTTTATTACGCTATGGGGATTACCCAGCATACCACCGGAACAGATAATGTATGGTCAACAGCTAATCTTCAAATGCTTTGCGGTAACCTGGGAAAAGAAGGCGGAGGAGTGAATCCTTTGCGAGGACAATGCAATGTTCAGGGTGCCTGTGATATGGGCGCGTTACCTAACGTGTATCCAGGATATCAGAAAGTAATTGATGAAACCGCGAGACAGAAATTTGAAAAAGCCTGGGGCAAAAAGCTCCCTGAGAAAGTTGGTCTTACAGTAACGGAGATGCTTAAAGCGGCTGATGAAGGTAAAGTAAAAGCGCTTTATATAATGGGTGAAAATCCGGTATTAAGCGACCCCGACATTAATCATGTTCGTAAGTCGCTTGAAAAATTAGATTTACTAGTTGTTCAGGACATTTTTATGACTGAAACAGCGGAGTTTGCCGACGTTGTTTTTCCCGCATCTTCTTTTGCTGAAAAAGACGGGTTATATACTAATACCGAAAGAAGAGTGCAACGGTTGAGAAAAGCAGTTAAATCGCCCGGTAAATCAAAAGAGGATTGGGTAATTCTGCAGAAATTGGCAAACGCTATGGGCAGTGACTGGAATTATAAGACAGCCTGCGACATACAAGATGAGATTTGTTCTTTGACACCACAGTATGGTGGTATTACCTGGGATCGCGTTGATGAGGAAGGGCTTCAGTGGCCGTGTCCTACCAAAGAGCATCCAGGCACACCGTTTTTGCATAAAGGAAAGTTTGCCCGCGGGAAAGGGCTTATGAAAGGGATTGAGTTTAAAGAGCCGAATGAATTGCCTTGTAAAGAGTATCCTATCACGCTTACTACAGGCAGAGTTCTTCAGCAATTTCATACCGGCACGATGTCTAGAAAATCCCAAGGGCTTAATAACTTAGCTGGGCCTATGGTTATGATTTCTGTCCAAGACGCTGAAACAATAGGCGTTTCAAACGGCGAGAAAGTGAAAGTAATAAGCCGCCGTGGAGAGATAGAGGCTCCGGCATTTGTTACAAAACGTATAGGAAAAGGAACCGTGTTTGTTCCTTTTCATTATCGTGAAGCTGCCGCGAATTTACTTACGAATCCGGCTGTTGACCCTGTTTCCAAAATACCGGAGTATAAAGTATGCGCGGTTAAAATAGCAAAAGCGTAGTGTCAGCAAGGTATGCCTGCCATATCGTAAAGGGTTGACGCTAACACTTAGAGTTTAGGGAGGGCTAATATGGATAAACTTGAGTTAGACCAGATATTTTCGCTTGCTATCTCACGAGAAATTGAAGCTTATGAGTTTTACGGAAAAGTTTCAGCCAGCGTAGATAACATAGAGGTCAAAAAAGTTTTTGATCAGCTTGCTAAAGAAGAAATGGAGCATCAAACAATTCTTGAAAAACTGAAAGCTGATCCTCAATCTTCCATGAACCTCAATACCCATCTTCAGGATTATAAAGTCGCCGAAGCTACCGAGCTTCCTCGACTGAGCACTGATATGAAGCCGGTTGAAGCGATTAAGCTTGCCATGAAAAAAGAGCAGATATCAGTTGAGTTTTACCTCTCTCTTTGGGAAAAAGCGACTGATCCGGAAATTAAAAAAATATTTAGCCGATTGCGTGACATGGAAATGGCTCATAAACAGCAATTAGAAAATATTTTCGTTGAAATTGGTTATCCGGAAGTGTTTTAAACAGCATTAGTAGGAAATGGGCATGCCCGTCCTTTAAAAGTAAAAGCGCAGATACCCTTTATAAGTATCTGCGCTTTTTTTTAGAGAGGAAGGAACTGGTGTTCCAACTGGTCTTCAAAGCCAGTAGCCGGCGGATAATACTGTCTGTGGCAGGTTCGATTCCTGCTCTCTCTGCCATTATAAAAATTTAAAATGAAAAATGAAAAATTAAAAATTAAACTGCGGGAATTACCGGGTATTGATGTTGTACTTGGTATGCCGGTTATACAAACGCTTGTGAAAACCTATGGACGGAATGTTGTGGTTTACGCCGCGCGTAGGGTAATTGGTGGTATGCGTGAGGAAATTAAGACCGGCAGGGGTGAGGTTGAAAAGGATTCGTTGGTAATCCGTATTGTGGATATGGTTGAGAAAATAGCTTTATGTCAGTTTAAACCAGTAATTAACGCCGCGGGAATTATATTACATACTAATCTTGGCCGCGCGCCATTAGGAATGAGTCTTGCTCAGGAAATAGTAGCAGTTTTAACGGGTTATTCAAATCTTGAATTTAATCTGGTCGCGGGACGACGCGGTCAACGAAATGATTTATCCGCGCCTCTTATTAATTATTTAACTGGCGCTGGGGATTCCATTGTTGTCAATAACAATGCCGCCGCGCTCATGCTCAGCCTGCACACTCTTGCCCGGGGTAGAGAAGTTATTATTTCCCGGGGAGAGCTGGTTGAGATTGGAGGCTCATTTCGCGTTCCCGATATTTTGCGTGCTTCGGGAGCTAAAATGGTTGAAGTTGGAACAACTAATAAAACACGGCTTTCGGATTATGAAAAGGCGTTGTCGCCAAAAACCGCGCTTATTTTAAAAGTGCATAAGTCAAATTACTCCATTACAGGGTTTAGTGAAGAAGTTTCTGTTAAAGAGCTTTCAAGATTTTCCCGTGTTCATAATCTGCCATTTCTTTATGATATTGGGTCAGGGTTGTTACAAAAACCTAAAGGTCTTGATTTAAAAAACGAACCCGACGTAAAAAATGTGATTAATGATGGCGTTGATTTAGTAACTTTTAGTTGTGATAAATTGCTTGGCGGTCCGCAGGCCGGCATTATTGCTGGCAGAAAAGACCTTATTAACCGCCTATCGCGCGCGCCGATGATGAGAGCTTTGCGTGTAGGCAAAATCACAATTGCGGCATTGATAAACGTATGCCGGCGGTATCTCAATGATAAAGATTTAGTAAGTAAAACTCCCTTGTTTGGTATGTTGAAGAAAAGCAAGCGGGAAAAAAAGAAACTGGCAACCGCTCTCGTTTCTGAATTCAGTAAGCATGGTATTTATTCAAAAATATTAACCAGTCAGGGGTATTGTGGCGGAGGTACACTGCCGGATGTTAAAATTGAGAGTTTTGCCGTTTGCCTTAATTTTTCACATAAGAAAAATAAAGAACGCGCTGGAGCTGGCGAGAAATTATTCCGCGCGCTTTTGCGAATAGATAAACCTATTGTAGGTATTCTGCGTAAAGGCGAAATTCTTTTTGACGTTCTAACGCTGTCTTCCCAGGATATCCCTTTCATTGCTGAGCAAACAGCTAAATATTTTAACCGGGAGAGGAGTTCATGAAACATTTGATTATGGGCACTGCCGGACATGTTGACCATGGTAAAACAGCTTTGATAAAGGCTCTTACCGGTATAGATTGCGATACTCATCCTGAGGAAAAACGCCGGGGTATTACCATAAATTTAGGGTTTGCCTACTATGACCTTCCGGATAAATCCCGCCTTGGCATTATTGACGTTCCCGGTCACAGAAATTTTGTGCATACCATGGTTGGCGGCGCGGCCGGCATTGATTTTTTCCTTTTAGTTATTGCCGCTAATAGCGGTATTATGCCTCAAACACGGGAACACGTAAGAATTTTAGAGATGTTCGGCATTAAGAAAGGTGTTATCGCTCTTAACAAAATTGATCTTATTGATGATGAGTTGTTACTGTTAAACCTGGAAGAGATTGGAGATTTTTTTAAAAATACTCTTTTTACTAAATTTCCTATTATTGGAGTTTCCGCGAAAACCGGATCCGGAATAAATGATTTAAAGCAGTCTATTTTTAATGTTTGCCAGGAAGTAGAAGAAAGAGAACCAGGAGAAATTTTCAGAATGTATATTGACCGTATTTTTACTGCCCAAGGATTTGGTACGGTAGTAACCGGTACTGTTTTAGGCGGCACGTTATGCCAGGACACGAAAGTGTACTTATTGCCGTGGGAAAAAGAGCTTCGCGTTAGGCGAATGGAGCATCATGGTAAAGAGGAAAAAGAAGTTCGTGCGGGAGATAGAGCGGCGATTAATCTTGTCGGGCTTGAGCGCGGTGATTTTAGCCGCGGCATGATTATTTCCGACAGAGTGTTAGAAACATCGACTATGGTTGACGCGAAGTGTGTTCTTTTTGATTCTGTTTTAAAACTTAAACTTTGGTCTTCAGCGTTATTTCTTTGTGGAACAAACGAAACGCAATGCCGCATACACCTGCTTGATTGTGACCAGCTTAACGCGGGAGAAGAGGCTATTGTCCAAATTGTGTTTTCAAAACCAATCGTTGTGTTTAACGGCGACCGATTTATTCTACGAAATACATCTTCTGACATGACAATCGGCGGCGGCGTAATTATTGACGCGCATCCTCTTCATCATCGCCGCCGAACAGAAAAAATGGAGAAAGAAGTAAAAAAAAGACTTAGCGGCACGTTGCCGGAACTTATTGCTTCTGAAACGCGTAAGAGGTACCGCGTTATTTCGCATAAAGAAATAGCTGATATCCTGAATATTAGCGCGGAGAAAATATTTAAAGCCGCTCAAGATAAAATAGCTGATGACATATTTGTGTTTACCGAAAATAATGAAGCAGGATTCCTTCTTATAAATGAATATAAAAGAATAAAAGGGCGGCTGATTAAACGCTTTGAAAGTGTGCATAAAGATAATCCTTACGATGAAAAAGGAATGACTTTTGAATCCTGCGTAAGCGCTTTTGGGTTTAAAAAAGATTGCGCCGGAGAAATGTTTATTAAACATCTCTTATCAACCTTGGAAAACGATAATTTTCTAAAAAAAGTCACCCATACGTGGTCGTTGAAAAGTCATTCGGTTACGCTAACTAAAGATATGGAAAAAGAGATATTGTTTGTGGAAGATTATCTAAAAAACTCAGGATTTAAACCTCCGCTTATGTCAGAACTAATTCCTTTCGCTAAGTCTAAACGATTTATTCATGAAACAAAACTTCGTCAGATTTTACATTATTTAGTCAAGCAGTCAACAGCATATGAAATTGAAGGTAATTTTATTCACTCCTCAATTGTAAACACGTGCCGAGAAAAAATGGTTAAAGCTCTTGAATGTAATCCTGAAGGTATGACGGTTTCTCAATTTAGAGACCTTATTAAAGGAAACCGTAAAATATGTCTTTTATTGCTTAGTCAGTATGATTATGAAGGGATTGTTGTGAGACGGGGGGATGTGCGGGTGCTTGCTGATAAACACCATGCTTTTAAGGGTTCAGAGCCTCCCTCATAAAATTGTTTTTAATTCTTTTTCGTATGTGTATCTGAAAGGTAGTAAACGGAGGGAATATGATGAAAACTGGTAAAAATATTTTTGCTTCAGGCTGGGGCGTTATCGCGACTGGCGCGGTTATAGGAATTGGAGCGGTATTATTACAAAAGTTAGGCAATCCACCGAACATGGGTATTTGCGTAGCGTGTTTTACGCGTGATATTGCCGGCGCGTTAGGATTTCATCGCGCCGCGGTAGTACAGTATCTGCGCCCTGAAATTTTCGGAATTGTTTTAGGATCGTTACTTACCGCGGTTATCTTTGGAGAGTTTAAACCTAGAGCGGGATCGTCAGCAATAATAAAGTTTTTTTTAGGTATTTTTGCCATGATTGGCGCGCTGGTTTTCCTTGGCTGTCCATGGCGGCTTAATTTTCGTCTTGCTGCCGGTGATGGTGGCGCGCTGTTTGGATTGTTAGGCCTCGTTGCTGGGATTTGGGTTGGTACGCGTTTTTTTGCTTTAGGCTATAACCCCGGCAGTTTAAAAAAAGCAAAATTTTCTGTGGGGCTAGCTCTGCCTATTTTTATACTGGGACTTTTGGGTTTATATTTTCTGTTTCCCGCGATTAAAGGGCAGGTAAAAAACGCCTTATTTTTTTATAGTATTAAAGGCCCAGGCAGTATGCGCGCGCCCTTATTTGTATCTCTTATTTTTGGAGGAGCTATTGGATTTTTTCTTCAGCGTAGCAGATTTTGTACGATTGGATGAATTCGTGATTTCATATTATTTAAACAAACCCATTTGTTAATGGGTATAGTAAGTTTACTGATTTCAGCTTTTATTATGAATCTTATACTGGGATATTTTAAGCCCGGTTTTATGAATCAGCCTATAGCTCATTCGTTAGCGTTATGGAACTTTTTAGGGATGATGTTGGCAGGATTATCTTTTACTTTGGCAGGCGGCTGTCCGGGTAGACAGCTTGTTTTAGCCGGTGAAGGAGATAGTGACGCGGGATTGTTTTTTCTGGGAATGCTTGTCGGCGCGGGGTTTTCTCATAATTTTATGATGGCGGCTTCACCTCAAGGGGTGAGTATAAATGGTAGAATCGCGGTTATTGTTGGTTTGGTATCGGTAGTTTTTATTGCCTTGGGTATGAGGGAAAAATTGTAATTTTTTTCATATAGGTGGTCAAAGAAATAACAACAATAGCCCTTTTGCTTCGCGTATGAATCCTGAAACCATATTGATAATGAGAAAGCATAATAATCAAAGCAAAAGGTACCGCGATTCAGTCGATATAAAATCGGCTTCAACACGGATATCCATCCGGATTCAAGACGTGCGCAAAAGAGATTTTTGTCATCTCTTTAATTATGAATAAGGTTGTTTATGTAATATATATCGATGATGGAGGTAGGTGATGAATGAGACCGTTGATGCCCGCGGTTTTTCATGCCCGCAGCCGGTAATGATGCTGGTAAAAAAAATGAAAGAAATGAAAACAGGATCGTTTGATATTCTAGTTGATGATGAAACAGCCGGAGAAAATGTGTGTAGAACCGCTGAAGGTAAAGGCTGGCTAATCCGCGGTATTAACAATATTGAAGATTATAGTAAAATATCGGTTTGTACTAAGTAAAAAAATATCATGAAGAAAAATTCAGATACCATTTATGCTGATAACGCGGCGACGACATGGCCTAAGCCTCAATGTGTGATAGAGTCAATGCGAAATTTCTTTTTTAATGTGGGCGCAAATCCGGGGAGATCCGGACACCGTATGTCAGTTAACTCTGCCCGGATACTTTTTGACGCGAGAGAAGAAACCGCGGCGTTTTTTGGACTAGATAATTCACAAAACGTTGTTTTTACGCTTAACGCGACTCACGCTTTGAATATCGCCATTAGAGGAATACCTAAAAAAGAAGGACACGTTATTATATCTTCCTTTGAACATAACTCAGTCATCCGTCCCCTAACATATCTTAAAGAAAAAGAAAAAACAACTATTAGTGTTGTACCTGTAGATTGTAAAGGTAATTTTGATATGACCGAGTTTAAGAAATCGTTTCGCGATAACACTCAGTTTGTTGTGATAAATCATGGCTCAAATGTAACCGGCGCAATAGCCCCTATTAGACAAATTGGCCACGTATGTAAAGAGAAAAAAGTACCTTTAATAGTTGACGTGGCACAAACAGCCGGAACGATACCTATTAACGTAAAAAAAGATAATATCGATATACTTATTTTTACCGGACATAAAGGATTAATGGGACCCCAGGGAACCGGCGGGTTATGCCTGAACAATGAAAGTCTTCAATCTTTTTTTCACGGCGGAACGGGAAGCAGTTCACAAGAAGAAAGACATCCTGATTTTATGCCGGACAAATTGGAAGCAGGTACGCCAAATATAATTGGAATCGCGGGATTAGCCACAGGTATAAAGTATCTTAGAAGTATTGGACTTAACACTATTGTTGAAAAAGAAAAGTTTCTTATAAAAAAGTTAATTAATGGTTTACGCGATAATGATAAAATAATAATATATGGACCGGACAGCCGGCAGGAACGGCTTGGAATTTTATCGTTTAATATAAAAAATAAAGCAGCCGATATTGTGGGTGACTTATTAGATAAAGAGTTTAGTATTATGACCCGGGTAGGGCTTCATTGCGCGCCGTACGCGCATAAGTCAATAGGAACATTTCCTGCCGGTACGGTTAGGCTAAGTTTAAGTTTTATGAATACCGAAAATGATATTGCTAAAATAGTTTCGGCAGTAAACAACATCGCGGATAGATCATGATAATTCTTGTATTTGAGTCAACTTATTTTATTATGAAAGCAGAAAAGGGATTAAAGCAGACCCGTATTATTTATAACATTATTCCTACACCCCGAGATATTTCTTCTGATTGCGGCGTGGCAATTAAAGTAGCTGCCGGTTTAGAAGAAAGAGTGATAGAAGTTTTAGGTAAGGCCAATGTCGAGTTTACAATAAGGAGAGTATAGTATGTCCATCGATCTACTTGCGACAGTTGAAAACGGAGGGTGCTCGGCGAAAATATCCGCTAAAGAATTGAATGAGGCGTTGAAGGATTTACCTAAAATAACAGATAAACGTCTACTGGTAGATATCCAAACGCATGATGACGCGGGAGTATATAAACTTAGCGAAGATATCGCTCTTATTCATACCACTGATTTTTTTCCGCCGGTTTGCTCTGATCCCTATGAATTCGGTCAGATTGCCGCGGCTAATTCATTAAGCGACGTGTATGCTATGGGAGGAGAGGCGGTTTCAGCGCTTAACCTGGTTATGTTTCCGTCAAAGAAATTACCACTTAACGTTTTAAAGGATATCCTACGCGGCGGGCATGATAAAGTAATACAGGCGCAAGCTGTGATAGCGGGAGGACATACCATCGATGACGATACGCTGAAATACGGACTAGCGGTTACTGGCATAGTTGCTCCTGATAAAATAATAACAAACACAGGAGCGCGCCCCGGCGATATGCTTGTGCTGACAAAACCTCTTGGCACAGGAATTATTATTAGCGGAAAAAAACTGAATAAAGTTAGCCATGAACAATATCGCGCCGCGATAGATACGATGAAACAGCTTAACGCGCAAGGAGCACGAATTATGCAAGAATTTAATATTAAAGGAACTACGGATATTACAGGATTTGGTCTATTAGGTCACGCTTTTAAAATGGCGCGCGCCAGTAATGTTACTATTGAAATTTATTCTGACGATATTCCTTTTTTACCAGGCGCCTATGAACTTGCCGATAACGGCTGTTTACCCTGCTCAGTATTTAAAAATCGCCAGGATATAGAACAAGACATTTTTATATCAGAAGCCGCGGATTTTAATAAAATCATGATTACCGCTGACGCTCAGACTTCCGGAGGCCTTTTTATTTCAGTGGCGCCGGCTAACGCGAATGAATTAGTTTTAGCCTGTCGCGGCGCCGGCTATAACCAAGCACGAATAGTCGGAAGAGTACTAAAACAGGAAGAAAAAATTCTCATTGTAAAATGAGCAAAATGATTAATAGAATTTTCATTTGTGTTTGCGAAAAGTCCCTAAATGTATTATAATAGCTGAAAATGGTAGAGCTAATTTGATAAATCGGTTAAGTAACTAGGTAAAGGTCAGGAAGCCAGTATGGTAGTTGGGTAAAAATTAAGTGTAAAAAACACTAACTACCTGACCTAATTTTCCAAACTGGTATCTTGACCCTAACCCAATTTACTAAATAAAAACGGAGGTATCTATAATGGAGGATGTGGATTTAAGAGAAGAACCAAGATTAAGTAAGAGTCAGATAAGAGAAGGCGCGCCTTACGCAGCGCTGTCTTACGTGTTTTTTTTATGGATTTTGACGTATGTTTTTAAGAAAACGTCTAATCAGTTTGCTCATTTTCACGCTAAACAGGGGATTGTTATTTTTGGGGGAGAAATGATTTGTTTCTTTTTGCTGGCGATTCCTTTGATCGGACCGTTTTTTTGCCGTATAGGGCTGATTATTTTGTTTGTGATGTCAATTCGCGGGATGGTTTCCGCGTTAACAGGTAAAATGTTTCGTCTTTCTGTAGTCAGCGGTCTTGCTCAGAAAATAGTTGTATAAGTGTTGTTGTAGTAGTTTCAGCTTACTTTAGAGAGGTGGTAAAAGAGATAACAAAAATAGCCCTTCTGCTTCGCGTATGAGTCCTAAAAGCATATTGGTAATGACAGAGCATAATAATCAAAGCAAGAGATACCGCGATTCAGCCGATATAAAATCGTCTTCATACGCGGATATCCATCCGGACTCAAGACGTGCACGAAAGAGATTTTTGTCATCTCTTTAAGGTATATAAAAGGTGGTTTATAGGTCTAATGGTTAGTATGTTACAAATTAAGGAAATATGCGGGTTTTTTTAAGAGTCTGGAAAGAGTGGGATTTAGCTGATATAGAAAAACATTTGATTGTTGTGGGGGAGCTTTCCTCGGAATGTTATGGCTGTCATAAAATAGGTATGGATTCAACAGCAAAGCAGTGCCCGGATTGTGGAGTTTTTTTTAAATATACAGGGTTTCGGCGTAAGGATCCGATAAATTATTTACGTAGAGTGAAAGATGAAGATCCCGGTATGGTTTTTATAGATTTTGATGATTTTAAAAAAGCGACAAATAAAAGAGACGCTAAAAATTTGTTAGATTGGTAAAATAGTATTAGAAATTTATTGAAATTAGCTTCGCGAGGTTTATAGATATTTATTGAAATAAGTAAATAAACAGTAAGCTTTATTTTTGGTTCTTTCTTATTAAATGTGATGTTTTTTCTATAACCCTATGTAACACAGTAGGTAAAGTCAAAATTACTTTTACAC
>JAHISK010000061.1 GCA_018818105.1 Candidatus Omnitrophota bacterium
ATCTCTTCCTAAAGTAACAATTCAAATCCCCTGCCTTAATGAACAGGTTGAAATTGTAAAGAAGACAATCAAATCTGTTCTGGCGTTGACTTATCCTAACTACGATATTCAGCTGTTGGATAATAGTGATAAAGTTGATGAAGAATTGAAAACATTTTGTCAGGATAAAGGTGTAGTGTTTTTACATCGCGATGGAATAGAAGGCGGTAAAGCGGGTAATTTAAATATGGGTATAGAGCAGTCTAGGGATACAGCGTTTTTCTTGGTTCTGGATGTAGGGGCTACTATTACAAATCCTGATATTTTAAAGATAGTAATTAATGAATTTGCGCAAGATGTTAAATTAGGATATGTTTCTATGGATACACGGCCTCAGAATTTGACTGATAATATAATTACGAAAATAGTGGGATTAAGTTATTTGATTTTTAGGAGTAGAAGACGGTTTCAGGAGTTTGTTTTGTTTAGCGGGATTGGTATTATTCGGGCGAAAGCTTTACCAAAATGGCCGCAAACAAGTATTACCGAGGACCTCGCGGCGACAATAGAAATGCGGCTGGCTGGATGGAGAGGTAAATATGTATCGTATGTCAATTTAGACGATCTTATGCCTTCTTGTTTGGAAAGAGCCAAAACAATGTTTTATAGGTATAGCAAAGGAACAACGGATGTATTAATTCATTATTTCTGGAAAACATTGAGGTCTCATGAGTTTTCTCCTTGGGAAAAATTCGATTTAATTAGAGATATGATTTTTTATCCTTTAGAAAGCTTAGCTATAGTTTTCTGGATAGCAAGCGCGTTATTGAATTCGCCTCATTTAGCATTTTGGATAGGGTTCGGTTATTTTGTTTGGAGTATTCCATTAATATTACTTCTTGAGGATTACGATAAGGGGAGTATTAGCAAATTTTCTATACCGATTTATTATCTGTTCGCGGTGCTGTTTTTTGGCGGGTTGAGTTATAGTGTTATGAGCGGCAGCTGTTCGGCGGTTCTTTCAGCCATAAGAGGTAAGTCTAATCATGTGTTTAGGAGGACGTCAAAAGGGAAACCGGATAAATTTTTTATTTCCGATATAATAAATAAGAATTTTGGTCAGATATTAGTAGGCGTTGGTTATTTTGCATTGTTAATAATGTTTGTTCCATTCCGTTATTTATCCTATCATTTGGGCGGCATACTTTTTGGAATAGGTATTATATCTGCTCCTTTTATATTTAATAATATTCTTATAGCACCACAAACTCAAAAATCGAGCTGGTATTTTATAGATAATGTAAAAGCGACAACAAAGCTTTGTGTTGCTGTCGTAGCTATAATTATAGGATGTGTCCTGCTAAGACGGTTACCAAATAATTATAATGTTAAAAATGTGCCCACGTATCTTCCAACTAATATCGCGTGGGGATATATGGAAAGAAATGACGTGCCGGGGCAGGTAGTAGCCGCTTACGCGAAGGCAGTTATGACTCATTATGCCGGGGATGCTGTACATCAGCAAGCATTGAAATTGGAAGAAGTAGGTAATTTCGTAATATACAATCCGGAATTTCCCGGAAGCGAAGAAAGGATAACACAGTATGGACAGTTAAACGATGTAGCCGCGGCTCTTTTTATGGAAGGTGAGACCTATCATAATATGAGACAGTATGAAAAAGCGAGAGAAAGTTTTAAATGGATAATAGACGTGTTTTATTTAGCTCAAGTTCTTGATTCAGGAAGTGCCGCGTCCGGAGGATATAAGGTTTATTGGCGGCCGGTTGAATCTATTTATAAAGAATATATTCAGGTATATCCTGAGCATTATGGAATGTTAGCGGCGGTAATTAGAGATATCCCATTATTTTCGTATTTGTTTGATGAAAAGGAGATTGATTTATTTTCTAATGGCAGGATAAAATACGTTGGATATTATGGGAACGCTACGGGAATTTATGATGGAAAGGTGTTGACTGTTATGAATACTGGTTTTATGCATCATTCAAGCGTGGGGATTGAGGTGGAGGGGATAGACCTTACTAAGTATGATACGGTGGTTGTTGAGATAGAGCCAATTAAAGGTATTAATACTTTTGAACTTTTCTTTAAAGATAGAATACAAAGAATGCTGTTTAAGCGCGGATTGAATCCTCGGGAGCAGATAATAGATTTAAGTTCTTTTAGAAGAGGGCTCGGTGTTAGAGTAGATAACATAGTCCATATCGCGTTTGAAATTGGAAATAATCCAAAAAATACTGGGTTGAAAATAAAACGTATAGTGTTTAAAAGTAGTTCCTCGCCGGTAATAACTAGGGTCAAGGGTCAAGAGTCAAGGGTCAAGGAACAAAGTTCTTCCGCGGCAAGAGATAAAGTTAATAAAGAAAAGCCAATAACTGCAGAACAGCTATTTTGGGAATCAGTAGGTAATCATGGGCTGCCTATGGATATTAGCATTATAATGGAAGAAACCCATTTAAGTTTACCTGCCATAGTAGCTGTTTTGGATGATTTCAATAAGGCTGGACAGTTTTTATTGGGTATAAAAAATTGCGAAGTATGTGTAAATGAACCTTTATCCAGCCCGATTTTTTCTGTTGCCGCGGCTTGCTTGCTGGCAGCATTTTTGGGTGGATATAAGATTCCGGTGTTAGTAATAATAAATTTTTATATTTTAGCGCGGCATTTTTTAAAAGAAGAAGATATTCTTGAGGTATGTAATATTTTTATAAAAATAATGTCTATAACGTATAGGAACGATTCTTTTGAGATAGAGATATTTAAATGGGAGACTTCGTTATCCGGTCGTATTCAAGAGAATAAAATTTATTTTAAATCAAAATCATCTACGGTGGTAAGTAGGGATGTTTATTATGTTAGAGGGTCACAAGTGTTAGCGTTCTCCATAGGCAGGAGAGGGCCGCCGGTTAGCAGATTGCAGATGACAGAAGATAGATGGCAGATTATTTCCTCAAACAGCTCGCCGGTTTTGATAACTATTGAAAAAATAAGTTCTTCCGCAGTAATCAGTAAAACTAAAAAGATAATTATAAGTGTAGTAGCATTTTTTGTGCTTTGGATAGCAGGTAGTAGTATTCATCGTCATGTTAAAAGAAGAAATTCTGTTGATTATGTGGGTAGTTATTATGGCATGGCGATTGTCAATGGAGATAAATTACATTGGTATATAGATACTTATTGGAAAGGAGCGGGCGGAAAGTGTAAGTTAGATAAAGATGGAATCTTAACTAGTAAAGGAAAAGATAAGAGTTGGGCAGGGTTTAATCTTGTTGGCGGGCCGTTTAGTGATTTGAGTATGTATGAGGGAATGGTGGTTAAAGCGGAGGCTTTAAATTCCGCGGCAGAAGAAATTTGGATATCAATACATTATAAGAATAGAACCGGGGATAAGAAGGTGGATCATTTCTTTGTTGAATTTATCGATGGAGAGGTTGTTTATAAGGATGAGAAATATAATGAAGTTGCCCGCGGCGGGGAGTTTGACATATCAGGAATAGGCAAAGTAGATAGATTCGCTATTCATTGCGGCAGAGAAGTAAATGATGATGGCGCGGAGTTTAAGATTGGTTGTATCGAGTTTAGGCAGAGGGCGAATTCGCCGGTTGGTACAATTAGCTCGGTGGTTAAAGGAACTAAATCTTCCAGCCCGATATCTGTAAAGGATTTTGTTTTAGCAGGTATCGTCGCGGGGATAGTAACATTTTTTGGAAGCGCGAAGATAGTGTTTGCTGCGGATACGATGACTGCCGGAGCGGCTGTATCTCAGTGGGTAGCGGTAGTGGTGTGTGTTGCCGTAGTGGCAGTGATTATGACGGGTTTATTTTCTTTGATTTTAGCAATGCGCGGCCGCGGCGAGGATTATATAGGTAGGTTTAGTAAGAGTATGTTAGTTCTCTTTGCCTTAATGGTGATATTTATTCCTAAGACGTATGCCAGAGCTAGATCTATAGCAAAGAATGAATATATCGGGCAAAGTAAATTAAGTGATATATATAGAGATAGAGCGAGAAAAAAACTGGACGAACTTTTTGAAAAATATTTAGATAAGTTGTTGAATGTGGATGAAAGTTCTATTCCTGCTATTGTTATGGCAGTAAAAGAAACTAATTCTGAAGAATTCGTTGTCGCCAGGCTCATTTCTGAGATGCGTAAGAATAGAGGGGATGATTCCGCTAGATTTATCAAAATCCTGTGTTATATTTTTTGTTTAGAAAATGAAAAATTAACTAGTGAATTAGAGCAACTTAGGTGGAATAACTTTTTTAATCCGCAAGTAGTACCGGCTATTGATGTCGTATTGGATAAACTTAAAAAGTCAGACGATGTAATTGCGCAGAGAAATGATAGCAGGGAAAAGGAATCTGTAAGAAAGCCCCTGTCGCGTAGAAATAATATTGCTAAGCCAGAACGGAAAAGGGTGGAAGCTTTCGTTTTGGATTCAGACTTTAGCAGTACGGGGCATGGGGGTATGGCGATAAGCAGGATACGAAAATCAGGTTTTGATATTCAAGTTAAGACTATTAAGTTAGCTAAAGGATGGGAAGAAAATACCGTAGATTTTAAAAGTTATTTAGAAGGTTTAGCGGAAGTTTTAGCTTACGCGAAAGAAAATCCAGAGGTTGGGATTGTTGTAAATCTTAATTTTGGGAGCTACAAGTATAGTAGTGAAGAGTCCCAGATTATTAGGGAATTATATAATGAGGAGGTTGTTGTTGTCGCCGCGGTAGGTAATGATAATACGAGTAAGCCTATGTATCCTGCCGCCTATGATGAGGTAGTGGCTGTTGCCGCGGTATCGAAGCATACAAAAGTAAAAACAGAATACTCTAACTGGGGTTCTTATGTTGATATTGCCGCGGTTGGATTTATGTCATTTGTTGGTGATGAGTCATACGGGTATGTTAGAGGGTCATCTTTTGCCGCGCCAGAAGTAGCAGGAGTAATAGCTAGAGTATTAGAAGATGATCCGACTCTATCAGCGCGTTATGCGATTGAGAAGTTAAAGTATAGCGCATTGCCTTTAGACGATCCATATTATCGAAATGGTAATTTAGGAGCAGGGTTAGTTAATTACGCGGGAGTGAAAAGCAAAAGAAGTTTTGCCACTAATGCGGGAGTATTATTTTGGCCGTTTCTTATCGGATTATTTTTGCTTCGTCGAGTAACAACGAATTTATTAAAAGAAGGAGGCCTTTTGTCGGAGCGAAGCGTTATTATAGGAAAAATTTTTGGTATTATTTGTTCTCTTATTAGTATGACTGTATGGCAGTTTAATGGCAATTTGAATGCTACTTTTGTTGTTTATTCTTTGGGAATAGGGTTGTTTAGTTGTATAGGAATATATTATTTATTAGATAAAGAGCAAACAGATATGGCGCACTCATTGATAGAGTGGTTTATTATATATCCTATATATGTGGCAGTAAATATTATCTTTTTCCCGTTGTGGCTGTTTGAAACAATGAGAGATTTCTTAATTTGGAGGAAAGTATTTAATAGAGTGGAATCGATTACGGTGGATAATTTTTCAGCCTCAGATATCGAATATCTGCTTGGTATGATCGATATCGTTTCAAAAAGCGTTGATAAAAGGAGTAAAAGACTTAGGATAAGTATCGCGGCTAAGCTATCGAGTAGAAAAGTCATGCCGGTAATTAGAGATATTTCGGCTGATGAAGATCATCCATTACATAGAATAGCTGTTAGCGTGTTGAGTCAGAGAGAGAATTGTTCCAGCCCGGTATCAATTAAGGATTTTGTTTTAGCGGGTATTATCGCGGGTATCATAGTTAGTATTTTTGCCGGGGTTATTAAGGGCGTTATTTTGTTGACACAGATAGGTAGTTTAGGAGCGATATTAAATATAGGAATAGTTATCGCTGTCGTTATAGTTTTTGGTTATGTCTATCGGGGGGTAAGCGTTGATCCCGATCAGAATAATACCGCTATCGATAGATGGATAGAAAGATTTTTTATCGACGCGTCAGAAGAAGCGGCAAAAATGATTTTAGAAACTATTAAGAGTAGTAATTTTGATGCCAGAAGTATCCAGTATTTATTGGAAGTATTAAAAGATAATTTGGTCTATAGAGGTGTAGACGCGAACCAATTTAGAAATGTTGAGGAATTGATGGATAGTATTAAAGAAATTTTTATCAACAAGTATCCGCTAGAAGCATTTCGATATTTTGTCGTTGAACAGCGAGATTTGAAAATTACATTGAAGAACATGGCTAGTGATAAACGGTTGGAGAACAGACTTCCTTTTGTCGTGAAATATTTGATTAGATATTTTGAAAAATATACACCGCGAGATAATTTACTTAGAAAAGAAAGACAGCAAAGAAGAGTGAAACCTTTTAGTCTTAAATCTATATTCTTTTGGTTTATCGCCACGGTTCATTCTTCTAAGGATGAGTCTGTTGAAAAAATGACAGTTGTGATCGCTGATGATATTTATCCGGTAGAAATTTATGAGCAGGGCAGAGCGTTTAGAGTAACGTACGATAGGAGATCGGATAAGTTAGAAATTGATATAGCTAGGATAGGCATAGTTAATCCTGGCGAGGGCGATTTAGTTCAAGATGAAATAGAAAACGCTTTGAATGAGTGCGAAATAGCGTGGAATCAGATAGAATTTGGTGAACCTACTATAGATGAATGGATTTTAGCTGGAGAAGAGCTTGAGGAGATGAGAGCTCAAAGAGAAAATTCAGGCTGTAAAGAGATATTGAGAAGGTATTTAAATCCATGGAACATTTGGAAAGAAACAACGGACGTGTTTAATAGCGAACATAGGTTGGCACTTAAATTGTTGAAACCTACGGTTGTGTTCGCGGGACGGCTGGTTGTGTTTGTTGTTTTGGCGACGGTTTTCGCCTGTTTTATTATTACTTTTAGCGGCGGAGTAGAAGCTTACGCCTTCGCGCGGCCAGCCAGCCAGTTTTATCATATAGATATTGACGGTGTAGGGCCGTTGCCGGTAAGAGCGGTTGAATTCGGAGCGCGGCAAAAGGATATTTTGGCTATGGGTTTTTTAAATAACGGTGTTTTGCCTCAAGAAGGCATAAAAGATTTTGCCGCGCATAATGGCAGTGAGGCCACGGAGGGTAATAGTGGTCGAGAAAAACAAGATATGGCTCGGTTAGAGGCTGAAATAAATGGAATGATAACAGATGAACTGATAAACAGGTTTGGTTTAACGAGATATTATACAGAAGCGCGGGATGATTTGGTTAAAAGAGGCGTTAAATTTGAGATGGCTGATCCTATGGCTAGGAATTTGGTTAGAGCGATAGTTTTACCTCGTCTTGAGGTTTGGCAGGACGTTTTAGAAGAGACCCAGGGGGTAAGAAGAGAGGAGGTAAATAAAGCGGTTGAGGAAGCTCTTTTGGGCGGCGGGAATGTTGAGGAGATAAGCGGGTTAGGCGTGATAGGCCTTTTTGAGTTGATGGCAACGGAGAATAATGCAAGAATTGCCGCGGATATAGATAGCTTAAAGAAGCAGTTAGAGATGATATATCCTATTGTTTGCATGGTGCCGTATGAGTCGGGAGATATTTTGTCTGATTTTGGGTTGTCGGAAGAAGATTGTTTTTCAAAAAATTATTATATGATTAATTTTTATAAGGGATTAGTTAGCGGAGATAATTCTTTCCAACCGGGGTTATCTGTGTCAGAAAATGCTTTAGGTAAGTTCGATCTAAGAGAACGTAAGTCAGAAATATTAAAGGATTTAATTCGGGAAGGAGTTGACTATCAACGCGCTAAAAGGATTGTTATGAATAGACTCGCGGTATATTCGGATATGTTAGAAAAAATTAAGGCGGTGAATAGGTTGGGTATTCTTGACGCGGTTAATTTTGGTGATGTTTCCAATGATGTTTGGAGTTTGCTTGGTAAAGATTTTGTGTCGGGAGATTTAACAATAAAAGATCTGTTTTATCTTAGCCTTTTAGGTAATATGAGGAACAGCCGGGTAGATGAAAAGTTTGTTGCTGTGTTTAGAGATTTAGAACTGGTTATTTTTGGCCATGTTGGCACGCATGTTGATTCGTTTTTGCGGGAACAGCAGCGTATTGAGGCAAGTGTTAGAGCGGTTAAGACATCGCGTAAAAGTATAGAAGAACAAATAAGGATGATGTACGCTTTATCCTACGTTATTCTTTTTGAAGCGGATTTGAAAAAAGAGATGGATAAACTCGGATTTGGAGAAGAATATTTTTGGAGTGTTTATCAAAAGACTTATAACGGGTTAATGGATAATAATGAAAAGTTAGTGCGGGCTGAGATTGCAAAGGAACAGCAGATGGAGTGGATGAATCAGCGTTATCGTAAGTCTGCCGCGGCAAATAAAAATATTTCCCCGCGAGATGTTAACGAAGAGTTAGGCGCGGTTTATTATAATTTAGGAGGCCTATATTATAAACAGGGTAAGAATGCTAAAGCGGTTGAGTATTTTGAGTTGTTCTTAAAATACGCTTCGGATGATTTAGCGGATAAGAAAAGAGAGGTTAGGGATATATTAGAAAGGGTCAAGGGTCAAGGGTCAAGGGCCAAGGAAGACAAAAGACAAAACACAAATCACAAACCACAAAACACTAACAACAAACCACAAAACACTAACAATAAACCACAAAAAGTGAGTGCGTTAAAAAGCGCGGTTGGCGAAGTTGTTAATTTTGTCGCTGAAGCGTTGTCTTCGGAATGTTTCGCCGCTGAAATTGATAAGGAAGAAGCTTTTAAACAAAGATATTTGATGGAGTTGGGTAAAACTTGGAATCAGTTAGGTAGAAAACACTCAAGAGACGGTAAGTTTAATCAGGCGAGCAGAGATTATCAAAGAGCCCAGAGAGCGGATAGCGCCGCCGGCGATAGTATTGATGTTAGCAAGTTAAGCGACGTAGCGATTATAGAGGTAAAACAGCAGCAGTTAGTGAAACCGCAAGATAAATCTGTTAGCCGTTTTAAGCCGATAGAAACAATGGATGAAATTCTTTGGCAGCGGCCCAACATAGAAGTAGACGCTAGCGGACAAATTTTAGTTAACGGCCAGGTTTGGCATGTTGACGGAGTTACGTATTCTCCTGTACCGGCAGGATACACCTATAAAGATTTAACTTTCAGTGAACGTGAGTATGAGATGATAGTGCAGGACATTACTTTGATGCGTCTGGCGGGAATTAATACTGTGCGTACTTATTTTCCTGTTATGGATACACGAATTCTAGACGCGTTTTATTTTTCCGGAATAAAGGTTATTATTGGGTTTGCTTATTATGATAACCGTTACAATTTGTATCCCGACATAAAATACGGTGTGGTTGAAGGAGATACCAGAGAAATTTTTGATAATTATATTCTTATGATTGCGGATCATCCCGCGGTGTTAGGGGTATGCGGCGGTAACGAGTACGATGATCACCCCGAGTATTTTTATATGCATGATCTCGATATATGGTGGGAAGCCCTGGAAGCGTTTGGACAAAGAGTTCATTCTTTAGCACCGGGATTACTGGTTATGACCGCTAATGGCGATTTACCAACAGCGCAGTACGTAATCAAATGTCCGTCAGTGCAAGTTTGGTGTCCTACTGCCTATCGTTGGGATAGTTTAGAAGGTAATTATACTTATCGAGATTCGAACACGCCGGATGAAGTTCAGCCGGAAGAAAATATATTTGATAATTGGGACGCGATAGAGGCTGAAGTTAAGATTTTAGAAGGAGATGATTATTTTGAACGGGCGATGGTTATTGCTGAAGCAGGAACTGATTCTTATAATAGAGAAACACAACAAGAAGATCAAGTTACCCAGGCGCAGGTTGTAGTGAAACTTGAAGGTGAAGTTAACGACAATAAAGACAGTTGTGCCGGAGCTTGTTACATGACATGGGTTGATGAGTGGTGGAAGGATTCACAAGGCAGTCCTGATACGCATGATACCGGCGGCGTTTGGGGAGGGTTCCCTTACGACAGTTATTCCAGCGAAGAGTGGTTAGGCTGGGTGACCATGAGCAGGGAAGAAAAAGATGTATATTTCGATATACAGGCGATGTGGTATTCTTCGCGTCAGGATTATACGCCGCAAGTAACTGCCACCGACGTTAGCGAAGAAGGGACTTACACTATAAGTTGTGAGGAAGTATCAGATATAGATTACTATGAAGTTCTAGAAGAATCTTCAACGGGAACGATAAACTGGTTTTATTCTGATAGTCATATCTTCGAAGTAAAGACGCGAAAACCGGCCGGTGATTATACTTATAGCATAAGGGTATGGAAAGATTCAAAAGCGTCAGAGTGGGGTAAAGTAATTGTTTCTGTTATTGATCCTATTATTCAAATTCCGGTTGTTATGGCTGATTCTAGATATGAGCAGGAAGAATCAGTAATTACGTTAGCGTGGAATGAAATAGAAGGAGAAGACGTTAAGTATATAGCGGAGTTATGCGTTAATGAAGGATGTAATTTAGTTCTTATTATAGAAGAAGATTTAACCGAGACTCAAGTTGAGTTTAGAAATCAGTTGCCAGGTACCTATTGGGTGCATGTAAAAGCTGTTGTTGAGGGAGAAGGAGAATCAGAGTGGAGTCAGCCTCAAGAAGTAGAAGTATCGCAGGTTCCAGGTGTCGATAGGCCGCAGGCACCGACAGGATTAAACGCTGTACAAGGCCAGGATTTAGAAGTTATTGCGGCTTGGAATTTGGTGGATGAGGCGGTTGAGTTGGGAATTTATTATAAAGTCCAAATCGCTAATAACGCTGAATTTGAAAATGACGCTGACAGCGGTAAAGAGTGTAAGGTTTATTATAGAGGAGAGGCTGTTAATTCGATAACCGAAGAAGTATCTAAAGCGGGAACGTATTGGGTGAATGTGGCAGTATCGGTGGATGGCGTATTATCTGATTCTAGTCAAGCTATAGAAATTGAAGTTAAAGGAGCCGACGTGCCGCCAAGCGTTGAGCTTCCGGCGCTTTCGAATTTTACCACTAGTGTAGAGTACGATGTTGATAACAATGCTACAGTTTGGTTGACTTGGGTTGTACCGCAGGTCGCCGGCGATAATATTTATTATGAAGTTTTAGAGTATAAAGACAGTATTGACAGCGAATCGGAATTATATACGGCAAACACTAATACGCTGGAAATACGGTATCGTCAACCAGGTACTTATTTCTATCAGGGCCGCGTGGTGGTAGATGGCGATAAAGCGAAAGATTGGAGTGAACTGGCAGCGGTAGTAGTTGAAAATAAAGCGGCGGCAGCAGGCAGTGGATCTGTAGGCAGTGGAAGCGGAGGATGTTTTTTAAATAGTTTAGAAGTTAGAAGTAAGAAGCAAGAAGTAAGATTCGATATATTGGTAGAGATAAAGAATGTGGCGCAAAACGCGTGGGAATTTGTTTTTGGCCGAGAAGTAAAGGGGAAAATGCAAGATGGAGATGATGAGATTGTGCCTATAGATGTATCTTCAGTAGTTAAGCCTTGCACAGTTAATGTTTCTAATAATTCTCCGCCGATTTTAGAACGAAGCATGAAGGATGAAGGACGATGGATGAGAGGAGAAAGACAAAGTGAAGTTGGGTTAAGATGGAGTTTGTTTGTTGATTCAGTAAAAGAAGAGATTAGAGAGATAAGGAGTAAGTTCGATAAGAAGAAAGCCCAAGTTGTTGCTTTAACCTGCATAAAAACCGCTTCGATATTCTTACCTTATAATGTAGAAGGGTCCAGGGTCCAGGGTCCAGGGTCAAGAGTTGAAATACAAAATACAGGATATAATAATAGATTGGAGATAAAGAAAGGGTCAATGGTCAAGGGTCCAGAGTTAAGGAAATCAGAAGACGGAAGACAGAAGATGGAAAACATATGGGAGATAACATCTTTAAGCGAAAAGGTTTGGGATTGGATGCGGCCGGATTCTTTGGAAGCGGCGCCGTTGTCTGAAGTTTATTCTAATTCCAAAAATACTGGAATTAACCAGAATGAAAAAACATTTAAGTCTTTAGTGAAAAAGTTAGGCAGTTGGCGCGAGTGCGTTAGAGGGGAAGCGATAAGAGAATTAGGGGAATTAGGCGATAAACGGGCGGTAGAGTATTTGGCGAAAATTGTAGTGGGGAAACATTCCATAAAGTTTTTATTTTTTATTCCCGATGGGAGTAGGTGTGGAGATAAGAATTCGGCTATCCGTTTTTACGCGATTAAGGCTTTGGGTAAAATTGGGGGAGCGCCAGCCGCGGCTGTTTTAGTTGAAGCGCTAAAGAAAGAGGAGGATGAGTTCAATCGTAGATACATAATACAGGCGTTAGGCAAAATTAAAGATGTTATAGCGGTAAATCCATTGTTGGAAATATTGAAAACTGGCGAGCCGAAAGACGAAGCGAAGCGGCTAAGCTATAACTGGACAATAAAAGCCTTAGGTGAAATAGGAGACGTAGGCGCGGCAGATTGTTTAACTGAAATTTTCGAAGAAAGGAGAAATGATATAAAGCGTTGTCGGGCGGAAAATAAAAGTCAATATGGCCATTACGCGTCTGAAGATCGCGATTATGTTAAGTATTGGTACGATAAATCTTATAGGGATGAAGATGAAAGGATATTTGATAATAAAGTGACAGAATATAAAATTGTTATACAAGCTCTTGGAAAGATAAAAGGAAAATCATTCGTTCTATCTTTGATTGAAATATTAGAGGATGAGGCGCTGTTCGCGAGTGTCCGCAGACGTGTTATTTGGACGTTAAGAGATATTGGAGTAAAGGAAGAGGAAGGAGTTCCTTATGTTGTTGTTTTTTTAGAGAATGAATTTTTTCATGATCATCCCGCCGATTTTATCGAAATTGGAAAAGAGGCGGTTCCGGAACTTATTAAGTGGTTTGGGGGTAGAGAATTATCTGTTCGCGGACGAGTTTCACTGATTTTAGATAAACTGAATTGGCAGCCGAAAACACAAAAACAAAAAGTTCAATATCTTATCGCGAAAGGAGATTGGAACAGCGTAAGAGAAATGGGTAAAGATGTTATTCCTGAGTTAGTAATAATATTGAAAGAAGATAATAATTTTGAAGTTGTGTCTTGTGTCGCGAATATTCTTTATGAAATAGGCTGGCAGCCCGATACTGTAGAAGTATATTTTATCGAAAGGCAGTATCAACTAGGATTTTTTGGTGAGTTTAATAAAAGAACTGCCCGACTAGTTATGAATAACGGTAATAAAAAATTTAATATTTATTTCAGATGCGACGCCGCGGAGTTTTTGATTAAACAAAAGGATCCGGCAGTAATTCATTTATTAATTGGAAGTTTTAGGTCAGAAACTGATTCATTTAATAAGAAAAAACTATTGAAGTTATTAAATAGAGCCGCGGATGTTTTTAAAAACGAAGATTTAAAGAAAATACTTAATGAAATAAACCAAAAAGAAAAGAAAAAAGAACCGGATGTCAGCAGCTGTAAGAAATCTTTCTTGGCGAAAGTGTGGGGTTTAGTACAGCCGGATTCTTTGGAAGCGGCGCCGTTATCGCAAATTGAACAGTTGCGTGAAAAGGATCAGAATCCTAAACTCGCGGCGGCTAAGCCAGCGGCAGTAAAACCGAAAGAGATGGTTAAACCGGCAAAGGAACGCAGGGGCGTTGATCGGGCCGAAATGGCAGGGGGTTCTAAGAAATTAGAGAAGAGTAGAGAAAAACCAACGGGTGACGCGTATAAAGATGAAGTGAACAGACTGCGTGAGGAAGGAATAGACGCGAGAAGAGCGTTAGATGATATTGGGAAGGAAATGGTTAGAATAAAAAATGATATCGCGCGGTTAAAGGCGTATAAAGAGGCGTTAGAAACCGCTGGTAAAAGTATGCCGGTTGTTCCTTCTTTTGATTTTGGGTTTACCGCTTCTCCGGGAGCAAGTGTTACAAAAAGTTTTTATATGCAGTGGAATGATGAATTTATTAATTTCTTATGCCGCGCGGCAGATGATTTTAGGCGTAGAACTGGCCTTTTTCATTTAGTTATTCCCGTATATTATCCTCCCATAGTTGGTTCTAATTATGATCTAACGCGGCGGTGGTTCGATAAAATGGATAGAGCGGGAATTCGGTTGTTAATTAATATTCCTAACATTGATGATAGAATAAAATCGGCGGTATATATAAATTATTGGAATCAATCAGGATATCTTTCCGCGAAAGATAACGATAGTTTAGAACGGTTTTTATCCGCTCTTGGCAGACATCCTGTAATTGAAGGGTTTGGTGTGGGTAACGAGCTTAATATGGTTGCCAAGGATCATCCGGAGTGGTTTGTTGATGAAAGTCAACGAAGAGATAAAGATGGAAAGATCATAAAAATAAAATATGTAGAAGCGGTGAATAATATTCTTAAGGCTTCTGAAGATACTGCGCGAAGAATTAAATCTGCTTATAAAAAAGGAGAAAAGAAGCCTCAAGTATATATTGTGTGGGGCGGCGGCCTTCCTTCAAAAGGCCAGGTAAAAGAGGTTCCTTCAGCTGATCTTTGGTTGCTTAATTATTTTAATATCCCTTCTATTGTTGACGGCAGTTTTTTTACTAACGCGGCGGCTGTTTTTGGCGATAAATATTTTGGTTTACATGAAACAGGAGTTGATTCATTGAAAGTCGATCGTACTAAAAGCGTAATAGATGAAAATATGCAGGCAAGAGAAGATGTTGCGTTATATAACGCCGCGTTAAGATACGCGCCGGCGAATTTTAAATGTCTTTCTCTTATGAGCGCGGTTGATGAATCGTGGAAACCGGAAGACGAAGACGCGATGTTTAAATTATCAATGGGAACAGATGATAGGAAAGATGAC
>JAHISK010000062.1 GCA_018818105.1 Candidatus Omnitrophota bacterium
AACAAAAATAAAAGAGTAAACTTGAAGATTAGGAAAAGAAAGATTATGAAAGATATCTTTTATGCTATTATACTTAAATATATAACACAAGCTAAAAATCAAACCAATAAAAATTAAATCGATTAATACATATAAAGGATAAACTTTACGGAAAAGTTTCATCATAAGGCTTTAACTAAAGGTTATCAGCGACTTTCGAATAGCCCGCGATTATCTTTACCACAATATCTGAAACATACGGCACTAAATACTCTGAAGGAGGAATCCAATCACTAGTTTTATTTACGACAAGTTTTAACACGTCTAAAATACGTTGGGGATCTACTCCACTTAAAATATTACTTCCGCATTCTATTGTTTCCGGACGTTCTGTAACATCTCGAATAGTCACATTAGGTATTTTTAGAATACAACACTCCTCCTGAACCGTCCCGCTATCACTTAAAACACAAAAAGCATGCTTCTCCAACGCGACAAAATCAAAAAAACCCAAAGGATCCAGGAACGTTATATTATCATTTTTTATTTTAACTTTAAAATGCTCCAATTTACTTCTAGTTCTAGGGTGGCAACTGCAAATAATCGGTTTTTTGTAATTCTGCTGAACCTTATCTATCCCCTCCAATAAACGCGACAACCTACTCTCATCATCCACATTTTCAGCCCTATGCATTGTCAGCAAAAAATACTCTTTTTTCTCTACTCCGTATTTATTAAATACTTCGCTTTTATCTATAGATGGGAGGTATTTATTAATCACTTCATAAATAGGATTACCTATAACAAAAATACGATGATTTTCTATTCCTTCCTGAAGAAGATTCTCCTTACTCCGATTAGTATAGGGCATAAGAACAGTGCTGCTATGATCAATAACTCTACGATTTGTTTCTTCAGGAACTCTGGAATCATAACAACGATTTCCCGCTTCTAAATGATATACAGGTATCCCCAACCGTTTAGCAATAACACTAAGCAACCCACTATTAGTATCCCCCAAAATAACTACAGCATCAGGATGTTCCTTACGTAAAACTTTTTCTCCTTCAATAAGTATTTTGCCTATCTGTTCACCAAAAGTAGCGCCCTTAACACCTAAGAAATAATCGGGCTTTCTTACTTTGAGCTGCTGAAAAAAAATATCATTTAGATTTCGGTCAAAATTCTGACCTGTATGGACAAGAACATGATTACATGCCTCATCTAATTTTGAGATAATGATACTCAACCGTATTATTTCCGGCCGTGTTCCTAATATAGTTAAAACTTTCATTTTCTACTGCCCTACCTTAAAACTTCATCAACATACACATGAGAACTATCCATCATTAAATTATTTATTTGCAGAAGATTTTTTGTTTCTTCAGGAGAAACAACAATATCGGCAGAACTATATTCTTTAGTAAGAACAGCCGAACCCTCTTTAGTTTCTTCCTTCAATTCAGGAATAATAGGCATTATCGCGTAATACTCTCCCCTAGCAATAACTCGATGACATTCCTCTTCCGAAATAAGAATTTCATGAACTTTTTCTCCCGGGCGTATACCGATAATTTTTTTACTAATTTTACGATCACCGATTAACGCGTCAGCGATATCCATAATATTCGCCGAAGATACTCGAGGGATATAGGTTTCTCCTCTTTTAGCACAACTAACCGCGGCAAAAACAGTATCTACCGCTTTATCTAAACTCAAAAGAAAACGCGTCATATCTGCCGTAGTAATTGTAACCGGTCCTCCTGATAAAATTTGCTCACGAAATAATGGAATAACAGATCCTCTCGAAGCAAGAACGTTCCCATACCTGGCGCAAATGAACCGTGTTTTTGGACAACTCATATTTGCCTGAATAAACACCCTCTCCTGAATTGCTTTGGTCATCCCCATTACATTAACAGGCTTACATGCTTTGTCAGTAGAAATACCCACTACTGTTTCAACAGGCAAACAGTATTCACTAATCGCGCGAACAATATTATTAGGGCCAAGAACATTTGTCATAACAGCCTCATAAGGAAAATACTCACAAGTAGGTACCTGTTTTAACGCCGCGGCATTAAAAACTATATCAATATCCCTTAAGGCCGAAGCAATGCTAGGAAAATTTCTTACATCGCCAATACGAAATTCTACTAATTGATCAAAATTATGGTAGATAATTTCATCTGTAGCGAATTTTCTGTTCTTATAAAACATACGCATCAAATGCTGTTTAGCTTCATCTCTGGAAAAAATCACTATCTTGTTAGGTTTACCTAATGATCCATCTAATAACCGGCGGGTTAATGTCTTACCTAAAGATCCCGTTCCCCCCGTAATCAAAATTCTTTTACCATCAAAAATCATTTTTCAATCCTCCTTAATGTATTATAAACTGCCGAATCATTGTACATATCAATAATCATATCTTCCCACAAAGAGGGCTTAAAATTAGTTATATTACGAAAACGCGTAGAATCTAAGCTACGATCACATACAAAGCCATTATACGGCTCAATGTCAATATTAGCCTTATATACTTTTTTTATTAAAGACACTAAATTAAATTTATCTATAGGCTCACTGGATATGTGATATATCCCCCTTAAATCACTATAATTATCAATTATATCCTTCAAAATCCCGCATAATGCTAGAGTTGTAAACCCGCTAAAAACAGCCTTGGTATAACCCTTTACTTTTCCTTCTTCCTGAGATAGAAACCATTCGAGCAGACCTCTCTGGGAATTAAGCTCATGACCAATCATAGATGTCCGTATTGTCAAAGAATTACCATAGGAAATTTCACCTAAAGATTTAGTTTTCCCGTACAAATCAACAACGTCAGACGCGTCATCTTCATTATAATAACCTTTATTTCCCAAAAAAATACAATCAGTACTTATATGAATAAGTTTTATATTATTACTATCGCAAACTTGCGCCAATTTATGAGGAAACAACGCGTTAAGCTCGATAGATTTTAAAGGATTATCATTTTTCAAGGACTGCTTAATAAGCCCTATACAATTAATTATAATTTGGGGGGTTACTTTATTAATGACTGA
>JAHISK010000063.1 GCA_018818105.1 Candidatus Omnitrophota bacterium
CGAATGCGATCCAAAAGTTCTTTCCAATATCCACCACCGCCCAAATTCTTCAATCGTTCATCATCCATTGTAAAACCTTTGACGATATACTCGCGCAGGCGAGCGGTAGCCCACACGCGGAATTGAGTAGCGGTGGCTGATTTCACCCGATAACCAAGCGAGATGATAAGGTCGAGGTTGTAGTGCTCGATGTCTCTGGCTACATCCCTGCTACCCTCGGTTTGAACTGTTCGGAATTTCCGAACAGTTGCCTCGCGACTTAATTCCCCCTCGACGAAGATGTTTTTGACATGCTCGCTGATATTTGCCTTGCTGGACTGATACAGCTCCACTAATTGCGCTTGTGTAAGCCAGACGGTTTCCCCATCCAGTCGTACCTCAATACTAGGAACGCCATTATTGCCTTCGTAGATTATTATATCGTTGTTGAAATCTTTGTTTTTCATAGGCTATTTTGTTCTTTCACCCCGTTAGATGCAAAGTTATCTAATGGGGGCAACCCCAATTAGATAATTCTTTAATCTTGTCTTGAGATAACGTTTTCCCCAAGCGCTTTTTAAGTATTTCTCTCTATGAGTCGCGTCCTGTTGATTTAAACAGGCTTCATAATAAATAAGCTTAACTGGCAAGCGATCTTTAGTTGAATACACTTTACCTGTCCTATGATCTGCCATACGCTTTTTCAAATCTTCTGAATATCCAGTATAAAAATTACCATCTTTTTCGCTTTCTAAAATATAAATGTAATACATTCGATTTTCCCTTTACCCCGTTAGATGCAAAGCTATCTAATGGGGTCAATATCCGCCACGATATCATCAATCGCGACGCGAAGTTCGTTTTGCCGTGCGACAATTTTGGCGATTTTCATGTTAAGTTCTGTAATATCCACTACTTCACGCTTATCCTCACCCACGACATAACTCGATACGGCAATATTGTAATCATTATCGGCAATGGTTTTGTTATCAACAAGTTTAGAAAAATATTTTGCGTCTTTGCGAGTCCTAAACGCTTCCAAAATCTTGAGACGATTTGTCTCGCTCAATTTATTTTTATTGCCACCACGAGCAAACTCGGCAGAAGCATTAATAAAAAGTGTCTTGTTGTCTTTCTTGCTTTTTTTAAGGACAATAATACAGGTGGCGATAGTAGTACCAAAAAAGAGGTCGGGCGGAAGCTGAATAACGGCATCGACATAATTGTTATCTATCAAATATTTACGAATCTTACCCTCTGCTCCACCACGATAGAGCACGCCGGGGAATTCAACAATCGCCGCAACCCCGCTTGTAGAAAGCCACGAGAGCATATGCATTGCAAAAGCAAGATCAGCTTTACTCTTTGGAGCTAACACTCCCGCAGGTGAAAATCGCGGATCGTTTATTAAGATGGAATTGGCATCGCCATCCCATTTAATAGAATACGGCGGATTAGAAACAATAGCGTCAAACGATTCATCATCCCAATGTTTTGGATCAGTAAGAGTATCACCGTGAGCAATATCAAAATGGTTATAGTTGATATCATGTAGAAACATATTGATACGACAAAGGTTGTATGTGGTAAGATTAATCTCTTGCCCAAAAAATCCCTGTCGAACATTTCCCTTGCCAAGAACCTTAGCAAATTTAAGAAGCAGCGAACCGGAACCGCAAGCCGGATCATATACTTTATTGACTTCTTTCTTACCAACAGTGGCTATTTCCGCCAAAAGTTCACTCACTTCTTGAGGTGTAAAAAACTCTCCCCCAGACTTACCGGCGCTTGAAGCATACATTGTCATTAAAAACTCATAGGCATCACCAAACGCGTCAATAGTATTATCAGAATAATCACCTAAACGAAGACCGCCTATAGATGCTAAAAGCTTAGCAAGTCTTTGATTTCTTTTTTCTACAGTATTACCTAGCTTATTAGAATTCACATCAATATCATCAAACAAACCTTTGATATCATCTTCACTTTCTGTGCCTTTTGCCGAATTCTCAATATCACGAAAAATAGCCGCGAGGGTTTCGTTAAGATTAGCATTATTGCGCGCGTTTTTTGTTACATTCACAAAAAGCTCGCTGGGCAAAATATAAAACCCTTTTTCTTTCACTGTATCAGCACGGCCAAATTCAGCTTCTTCGTCAGAAAGCACTGTATAATTAAAATCTTTTTTACCAGTACGACGCTCATCAGCATTGATATAGTTAGTCAAATTCTCACTGATAAAACGATAAAAAAGCATCCCGAGAACATATTGTTTAAAATCCCACCCATCTACGCTTCCGCGCAAATCATTGGCAATTTGCCAAATAGCACGGTGCAGTTCCGCGCGTTCTTGCTCTTTAGTCATATTTTTTTACTCCTTCAAAAACTTTGTGGATGCGTTATTTATAAAATATATATTTAAATATACCTCTTTTTTACACATGGGTAAAGGTATTTCCTATAACACGTTTTACCCCTTCCAATCTTCAATAATAACCTTCTTCCCAGAAAGCCGGAGTGTTACTTTTTGTTTTTTTCTCCAACCTAACACCTCGATATACTCCCTAGGAATAGTCACATAGTAAGTATATTTACCAGTCTTGGTCAACTTTCTAACAGGCTCATCTTTTTTCCTATACTTCGCCATAGTTATAACCTCCGATAGTACGTAGTATACTACGTACTATAAATGAATACAAATTATTTTTCTTTAGAGAGTGAGCCCCCCACTCCCACATTATTCAAACCCTTTCAGCAAGGCGTTCGTCTAAAAGCCGTTGATTAAGAAATGTTCCTTTTTCCAAAACGACCAAAGGATCTTCTTCCCCTTTTAAATAGAAAATATCCATAAGATAACGGTCGTACTTATCCCTGCCATGACTTTTGATTATAATGAACGGTAGACCCTTAAGTTCCTTGCAAACAAACTTATATGATTCTATGCCCTTTTGTGTGGTAATGCCTGGAGTATCAATACCACGCAGTCTTATCTTTTGCTTAACCCATATTTTAAAACCGCAATCTACAATTACCCAAAGGGTATCGCCATCGATGATTTTTTTGATATAGGCTTTATAGGTATATAGATGTTTTTTTGTAGCGTTAGCCTTAATAAGCTTATAGCCGCTTTTAGTTTTAACGGTTTCGACAAAATTGTCTTTTCCGCCAAAGGCGGACCCGCCCGATAATTTTAATGAGGTTGCGGGAAATTTAACCAAATCGGACTCATGGTAAATATTAAACCCGCAATCGATGAGTATATTCTCAGCATAATCATCTTTGAATATGCTGTAGGTATAAAGCTTGCCCTTAAGAAGGGATAGTTTTTTAGACTTGGGTATTTTGGATTTAGATACTTTAGTGCTTTTCTCTTTATGGTCTTTAATAAAGCTTTCTAATTTCCTTTGCGACCAGTTATCATCTGAAGCCTTAACCTCAAGGATATTGCGCTGTTCTTCGTCTTTAATCGAAGTTAACAACCGATAATGTGACCATTTGAGGTTTTGAGAAGGTTTTAGGGTAGGATATGTGTTGTAAAATTGGGATATTTGATAAAGCAGTCGTTCACCAATATCAAGGTCACGTGAAAGTTTTGTGTATAGTTGTTTGCCGTAATTCTCTGATGAGCGACAATAATAATTGACGCCAATCATTCTCGCTAGTTTTAGTATTTCGAAGGTGTTTAGATATAGCTTGGCCTACTTTCCAGTAGGTTATGATTTTCTCTCTATCATAAGCGGTTTGGGCACGAGATAAGCCTTGAGAGATTTCTTCTTTTATCTCTTTTAATAACTTGAAATATGAAGCTTCCGGAAACGACTTTTTCCCCATAATCTGATTATACTATATTTTGCACGCAGTGTGCAATATGTTTTATTATTTAAATACCAAGCTTCGACAATAGGATAATGAACCCAACAAGCAAATAATAGCCCGCAAGTAACGAGAAGATAAGAACCCAGGAATTAACCCTTTTAGGTTTATTATATTTTTTAATTAATTTATTTCGAGCATCAAGCGCGTTTTGCAACTTTCTTTTATTTATATATGTTTTGAAATCATAAAGGGCTTTTGAAGAATCATTAATAGGTATCTCGCATTTAAAATACTCATCTTTCAATTTATAAACTTTCTTTTTCATTTAACACCTCCTCTCATCTTTTTTCATTTTCAACATCCAGAGAGGCTCATTTGTCAAGGAGGAACGGAAGATTCGACGTAGTCGAAGACCCGTAGTATCCTTGACAAATGAGGTAAGGTTTCTTTTTCATTAATCTTAAGCGAACGAAGTGAACGATATTTGTGGGATGTTAAAATGAGAAGAGATGAGAGGAAGATTCGGGGTATGCTTTAGGTTTGAGAAGATAGTGGGTTACGTCTCATTTTAATTCAAGAATCTCATCTATTTTTTCACAAAGTTTTTCGATAGAAAAAGGCTTTTCAAGATAAGCATCCACTGCAACTTTCCTCTTTTTTACTTCTTCAATATGCGTAGCGGAACAAAAAATAATGGAAACATCCTTTGTTTCCGGGTTTTCCCGCAGATGCCGGCAAGTTTGGAAACCGTCCATTCCCGGCATCAAACCATCAAGAAGAATAATATCCGGTTTACTTTCTGCAACCTTTTCTAACGCCTCCAAA
>JAHISK010000010.1 GCA_018818105.1 Candidatus Omnitrophota bacterium
TGCTCAAGTCTGGTGATGTCTATCGCCCTGAACGTGTTTTTATGCCGGCTTAATTATCAATGAACGCTCTTTGAAAATTCGTCTTTTTTTATCTTGACTCCTTATAGGATGTCTTATTTTTTGCTCTGCAAAAAATAGAGCATTGAAACATTAGAGAAAACAAAGAATGTTTCAATGCGGTCAAATGATCAAATGTTCAAAAGCAGAAAATTTCCTATTGCGTCTATTTTCGATGCTCTATTTTCAAATTACCAAACTTCTTTATAGAATTTTACCACAACCAAATCAAAACCACCAAATCAATATAATATTTTCTCAGCTTTTTTTATAACTTTATCCCTTAATAAATTTTCTAAATCTACTTTTTGAGCGGAAGCAATTTCACAAATTTCAATCAATCTATCAATTTCTTTCATCTTTCGTCCCTCATCCTTCGTAAAAAGGATATCCCGTTATCAAAATATCTTCATCTAACTGCCTTTTGCGAATACTTTTTAAACTAACACAATGATTAGGAGAAACAACCCCTTGACCACCGATGGAAGATAAAGCGGCGCTGCCACCTATAATTTTAGGAGAGATAAAAAAGTGCGCTTTATCAACTAGTTCACTATCAAAAAACCGTCCTATCGTAGTTGATCCACCTTCAACAAACACAGACATTATGCCTAAACTATAAAGCCTTTTAACAATTTCTTTTAAATCTAACTTTCCTTTAACTTCCTTAACGAAAAAAATGTTTTTTAATTCTGGTAGTTTCCTAGACCTGCTTTTATAAGATGCGAACACAATTAATTTTCGACAATCCTTGCTAACAAGATTTGATTTAAGAGGAATTCTAAGATTAGGGTCAATTACTATTTTATAAGGCCGTTTCTTAGATCCGTTTAAAGAAGGATTATCCACGATAACAGTATTAACACCTACTAACACCGCGTCATACTTATCTCTTAAAGATTTCGCGAATACCCGACTCCTTTGGCAAGTAATCCATTTAGAAATCCCTTTAGCTGTGGCAATTTTGCCATCTAAACTTTGCGCGATCTTGGCGACAATAAAGGAACGCTTCTTTTTTATGTTAGTAAAAAATACCTCATTCAATTGTACTGCCTGCTCCTCACAGACACCAACCTTAACTTTAATTCCCGCTTTTTGAAGTTTTTTTATAGATTTACCGTTAACTCGCGGATTAGGATCAAGCGTCGCTATAACAACCTCCTTAATACCTACCTTAATAATCTCATCCACACAAGGAGGGGTTCTGCCAAAATGATAACACGGCTCTAAATTAACATAAAGTTTTGCCCCTTTTATAGACTGTTTCTCTACTTTCCTGATAGCTTCAATTTCAGCATGAGGCAACCCGCATCGATGATGATACCCAAAAGAAATAACTTTATTGTTTTTTACGATAAGGGCGCCAACTAAAGGATTGGGGGAAGTAAATCCTTGCGCTCTTTTTGCCAAACGAAAGGTTTTCTTTATGAAATAGACATCTTTATTCATAATAAAAAGAAATTTATGGGAATTAGCTTCGCAATATTAATAGAAATTTATTGTATATATTTTCTAAACGATAAGTTTCGTGAACGAAGCGAACAAATCTCTATAAATTTCAATCAATTTCTATATACAGTCCTTTCTCTGTTTCATTTCCTGAACCCAGGAATAAGGAATCGTTACATCTCCAACACTGGTAAACTTTTTATAACTACCATGAGCGTCTGAGCCGCCACTCTTGAGAAGTCCCAATCTATCAGCTAGCCGCTTATAATGAAGCTTCTTTGCTTCGGAAAATCGGGGATAAACTACCTCTAACCCGTCTAATCCAAAAGAAACAAACTCATCAATCCATGATTGATTCCCTATAGCGTGAGGATGAGCAAGAAAAGAAAGACCTCCACACTCTTTAATTAAATCGATCGCTTCTTTCACTGAAAACTTAAACCGCCCTACATACCCCGGTCTGCCGACAGCAAGATACCGACTAAACGCTTCAACCAACGAAGAAACAATCCCCTTCTCCACCATACTTAATGCTAAATGCAAACGAGTAGGTGTATTATTATTGATTCTAGAAAAAACGTCTTCTTTATCTAATTTTATTCCTGTCTTATTTAAGGCATCTATCATAGCTAAAAGCCGTTGGCGCCTCAACTCTTTTACCTTTGCCAACGACTCCTTTAACTTTTCATTATCAGCGTCAATGAGATACCCTAAAATATGAACTTCCTCTTGCCCCTTAGCTACGCTTAATTCCATAGCTTCAACCAACTCAATATTATACGACTTACTATAAACCCGCGCCCTCTCTATACCATCGACTGTATCATGATCAGTTATCGCGATACACCCAACATTCTTAGAAGCTGCCATTCTAAAAATATCTTCTATGTCCGCATCGCTATCGGAAAACTTAGAATGAATATGTAAATCACATCTTTTATTATCCATCTTTATTATCTTTATCTCGTTCCATTTTATATATTTTATCCAACACTCCATTAACAAACCGTGGAGAATCAATATCGCCAAACCGCTTAGCTAACTCTATAGCTTCATTAATAGCCACCTTAGGAGGAACTTCTTCTAAAAAAACTAACTCAAAACAGGCTATTCTTAAAATATTACGGTCAACAACCGCCATCCTATCAATTTCCCAGTTTTTAACGTACTTTTTTATTACAGAATCTATAAAAGTAATGTTTTCCGTAACACCGTTAAACAACGATGCCGAAAAATCAATAACTTCCTGTTTTTGCGGATTATACTCAATATATCTCTGGAAGGATTCAGAACTCGAATCTTTAGCTATTTCTCGTTGATAGAGAACATGTAAGGCAACTTCTCTTGCTTTAGAACGTAATCTCATTATTCAGATGACAGATGACAGATATAAAAACCTGCCATATGACAACCTTTATCTGTTTTAAAAGAACTTATATTTGCGAATAAATGCTCGCCATCTCTAATGCGGAAAGAGCAACGTCTCTACCCTTATTCCCCTGCTTTGTACCTGCGCGCTCAATAGCTTGTTCCACAGTATCAGCTGTAATCACACCGAGAAGAATTGGAACCCCCTTATCCAGGGATAACCGAGAAACACCTTTGGTAACTTCAGAAGCGATATAATCAAAATGGGGAGTATCTCCCCTTATAACCGCGCCAAGAGCTATTACTACATCAAATTTTGAAGTATCTAATTTACCTAACACTTGAGGTATTTCGAAACACCCTGGAGTCCAAACCACTGTTATATCATCATTGCTGACCCCGCCTTTAACTAAGGTATCACAACATCCCCCTAGAAGCTGACCGCTGATAAACTCGTTAAAGCGTGAAATAACAATTCCTATTTTTTTCCCTTTTCCTAAAAAATTTCCTTTTATCTCTTTCATTCTATTCCCTCCAATTATCTTAGCGTAGAGCGGATAGCGTTTAGTTTTAAATTTCCTATCCGCTATTCGCTAAACGCTCTACGCTATATTATAATATATGCCCTAACTTCTCTTTCTTCGTCTTTAAATATCTTTCATTATCTGAACACGCGTCTATCTTTATCTCAAGCCTCTGGGTAATTTCCAATCCATATCCCTGCAGCCCAATAATTTTCTTAGGGTTATTCGTAAGCAATTTTATTTTCTTAATACCTAAATCTAAAAGAATCTGCGCGCCAATTCCATAATCACGTAAATCAGAAGAAAATCCTAACATATGATTAGCCTCTACTGTATCAGCGCCTTTTTCCTGTAAACTATACGCTTTAATTTTATTTTTCAGTCCTATGCCCCTACCTTCCTGACGCATATAAAGCAATACGCCACCTTCTTTACCTATTCTTTCTAAGGAATGCGTAAACTGATGTCCACAATCACATCTGCGCGAGGAAAAAAGATCACCCGTAAGACACTCAGAATGAACTCTTACTAAAACTTCCCTTTCTTTAACATCGCCGCGAACCAAGGCTAAGTGCTGTTCTCCATCAAGAGTAGACTCATAAAGATGTAACATAAAATCCCCAAAATCGGTGGGAAGATTTACTACTTCTATGAGATTAACTAACTTCTCTTTTTTTCGACGATACTCAATTAAAGAAGCAATAGTACATATTTTTAAATTATGCTTAGCGGCAAACTCACCTAAATCAGCCAACCGCGCCATGGCACCGTCTTCTTTAATTATCTCACAAATAACACCGGCAGGATACAATCCTGCTAATTTAGCTAAATCTACTGCCGCTTCAGTATGGCCGGCTCTAACTAAAACGCCGCCGTCTTTAGCTCCAAGAGGAAAACTGTGACCTGGTTTAAACAAATCTTGCGGTTTACTCTGCGGATTAACTAAAACTTCTATTGTTTTGGCTCTATCAAATGCGGAAATCCCTGTTGTAATTCCCGCGGCAGCATCAACAGACATTCGCCACGCCGTCTTAAAAGTATCTCCTCCCAATAACTGCGACATCTTCTCTATTTCTAACTGGGCTAATCTCTCTTGCGTTAAAGGAACACAAACTAACCCTTTGGCTTCTTTTATCATAAAGTTAATAACGTCGGGAGTGGCAAACTGGGCAGCAACAACCAGGTCGCCTTCATTTTCTCGATCCTGGTCGTCAACAACAATGACAGGTTTACCTGCCATTATATCTTTAAGAATTTCATCAATTGAGCTAAACATTTTCTTTACCAGCCTTTGCTTTTAAATGAAGATTACATTAACTCAACTCACCCCGTTTGTCAAGAAATTTCCCTTCCTACCCAGCTCATACACGAAATTAGACTTCGATACGGCATTACTACCAAGGATTAATAAAAATACACAAAAAATCACATTTCACAAACTGATTTGTATCCAGTATCTTCATTAACAACTATTCTGGAATTAGCTTATTCTCTCTGAATTCGAAAAGTTATATCTCAGCCAATTTTATCAATAACAAATTTCTTAACGCTCTTGGCTATCTCAAAGGCTTCTTGGGCATCTTTGATAGACGGAATATCCGGCGCTTGGGGATAACGAATCTCAACAGCATAATCGGTTAATTTGTCTGCAGTTTCCTTCAATGAAACCAAGCTAGAATCTTTTTCTTCACATAAAGTAATCAGCTCTCCTATTTCATGCGTCTTTCTAATCTCTATGTCTAAAAATACCATATAAGCTTTTATGAATTTCTCTACCGCCTGCTGACAATGAAAACATATACTTTCGGTTACGGCATCTTTATTGAAAGACAATTCATGGATAACTGTCAATAAATCTTTCTCTGCCCGTTTTATCCATTCTCTAATCAATTCATCCTTTGTTTTCATACAATACCTTTCCTCTATCTATTATTTTAGTAATAAAGGCTTGTTTAACTTCCTGCCACTCTTTGATTTCACCTTCAGTATATACCAATATATCTTTAGGCGTATCTGTAAGTCCCCATAGTCGTTTTCTAATCTCTCTTGCTCGTTTGTATCGCGGCAGGTCACTTTGTTTTACCACAATCAATAAATCCAAATCACTATCTTCTTCAGGCTGACCATAAGCGTAGGAACCAAAGAGTATAATTTTCTCTAAAGGATAGTTTTTTCTAATACAATTGACTATTTCTCTTATTTGCGGCTGACTAACCATATCTATCTCCGATTTCTATTTTCCGAATCATACTTCCCGGTAAATTACTCATAATCCTCAAGAAAACAACGCATTACAATAATTCAAATTTGCAAACCATAAGCTATAGTTCGCAAATAGTATAGCATACTACTTTAAACCAAACAAGATTAATTTAGGCTAAGGAATACCGCTAAAACGGCTGGAAAAGATTTGGGGAGAAAACTTAGTTGCCGGAAATCTAATGAAGACATTTCACAAATTGGGAAAACTGTGGAAACCGGCAATAGAGAAACTCAAAGAAGAATATCGCCGTAGCCCGGTAAA
>JAHISK010000064.1 GCA_018818105.1 Candidatus Omnitrophota bacterium
ATCCCTAAACCACCCCATACCGGCCCCGCGACAGCAGCCGCTATTACAGCATTGCGCAACCCTCCTAAAAGTAAAATAAACCAACCACCTAATCCTAAAAAAAGAAAAGCCCACGCGCCCGGCATTTGTTTATCCTTAACGCCCACATCTTTACCGGCTTCTAAATTTTGAACAAATCTCTGAGATGAACAATATACTATTTTTCTGCCTACAAACTTATTAGTAAATAATTGCTGTGTTACTGGTAATTTAAATGAATCCGCTAATTCCGGTTTTATGGGCTCAGGAATGATAAGTTTATCTCCCGGACGAACAATATTCGGGCCATTCTTTAACACCTCCTTATTGGCTTCATAAATTTTTGACGCTAACAACGCGTCGCCATAAGCTTCTTTCGCGATATAACTTAATCCTTTCCAATCACCCGTTTCTACCTCCGCGACAACTTTCCTTTTACCTGACACAAAATCCATATTACAAGAAAACTTTACCGCGTCTACCTTAGCTGGAAATAAAAAACAGCACAAAATAAAAGCCGCGGCAAAAAAAGTAGCTACTTTATATACGATCCGTTCACGGCCTTTACCGCCCCTCATAACAGAAAAAGATATCGGTGACGATACCAGTTCTCCCCCTTGTTCCAAACCCGCAGTGGAACATGGTTTTATATAATGAATATTTATAATTTTAGAGAAATAAGCTGATAACGAAATTACGGATGGAACAATAAGAAATAAGCAGGAAATAATACCTAATCGTTTTCTAAAATTAAACCCCGGCGGCGAATGTTTCATCCTAGCAATAAAATCAGACTCTTTAGCAATAGGCGAGCTAGCTTTTTCAAGTATGAATCCAAACAAATCGCTACCGATTCTTACATTTTTCGCAGAAACTTCCTTCTCATAAAAACAGTGCGTAATTTTAATCCAACGATATAAATCTCGTAAAAGGCTCAATCCTTCACGCTGTTTCACGCTCATATCCGTGGACCATTTTTGACTAAAAACAGTACGATAATCAATCCTTTTCCTAAAATCACTTTTTAACCCATTATCCTTCTCAATAACCCCATAAAACCTTTCCCAGTATGTCTGAATATACCTAACGCACATGGTTTTAAACTCCCGGTTTTCACCGATAACTTTACGCAATAACTCAGAATCAATACTACTGCCGCCTTTTCTCATCGCGTTAAAATACATCCCCGCGTAAACCAATACCCCTTTAAGTATCCTTTTAGTAATCTGTCCCTTCATATCACCTCCGGCACGCAAACAAATATCTACTATTTCATCACAAATTAAGCCGTAAGGTATTCCGTATATCGTATTAGCGCCTATACACATCTCAGCAGCTATCAGCGGTTCATTATAGCTCAGCTCTAAAATTCTAGATCTCTGCCGGTATAACAAACCTAAAAATCCTTTATCTTTTTCGCGAAGAGAATAGAAACAAGGATATATCTCTGTTAAATATTGGTTAAGTTCAGAATTATCCACAGGAAAATTTTTCTTTAAGGCAAAAAATGTATAATAGGAATAATCCAACTTCGAATAAAAGTCTTTCAGTTTAAAACTCTCAAAACGCACTCTCATTTCACAACCTAAATCAAAACCGATAAACATAGATTCGCTGTCTTCTCCATGGCCTAAAGAAACTAAAATCAACGGATTATCGAAAGAACAATAAGCGCGCGCCCAATAACCGTTGACATCATCTAAAAATAACGACAAGACAACATAAAACAACTGGCACACCGCGATTTGACGAAGATCCGCGGCAACAGACAGATTCGAATCCCGATAACTGAATCGCCACACCAAATCATTATTTTCCTGAACATCCTTCGCCAGATTTTCGACTACTTTCATAATCGCGCCACCCCGCCGCTCACTGGTTTCTTGCTTAAGGAAATATTTCTTTAATCCACTAAAATCTATTCTATCCAAGCACTCTAAAAAAATAATAGACAAATCTCTATCATAAAAATACCCCATACGGCTTAACATCGTCCCTATGTTAACCAAAGGCGATGAAAAAACTTTCTGATTATTAATCTTTATAGAAAATTTTGAACGCCGACACTCTCTTATCCCGTCCAATTGCCGATAAAAAACATCATCAGCTACGATTGAAGGATTAAATAATAACTGATGATACATTTTAGACGGCACCCGAGGAAATTCTTCTCTGATACCAATAATATCCCCAAGCGACAAGTCATCTCTATCGGCGCAAGTCAAACTTATCCAAATATTTTCTAGAGTTGTAAATCTCTTCACTAAACTATCATAATCATAAAACCCACCTAAAGAGTCTTCATGGCGAAATCTCAAATCAAAAATACCATGTAAAAGAATATGCGTAAACAATCCCCTCTCCTCTGTAAAGCGACTAAGCTTATCGAGAATACGATCAGAATACATATCGCCGCGTAAAATTGTTAACTTCCCAAAAGATACCCCATCCCGACGCCAATGATTAAAAGCTAACTTAGTACATTTACTTAAAACCGATAGTTCCGCGGATGAGCGAACCAAAATAACTACATCTAAACACTTTAAAAGAGCAAGCACATTCAGTTTACTCTTAGTTTCTACCGGGCCGACTATTAACATGCTGTCTTTTTTTCTAAATCTTAAAACACTTTCTCTTCTTCTAAAAAGCTCTTCTTCATCTACCTCCGAAGTATCATCTATAACCGAAACGGTATCATCTTCATGAATCAGGCAAAGCTCCGTTAATGCCGGATCTTCTATTATTATTCCGCCATCCCCAACGCCAGGATATGCTATCACTCCATTCTTAAAGATTGCTGCTCTCTTCTCGTACCTATCTTTTAATAATTCAACCCGTCTTTTTTCTTTCTGTAAACGCCGCATATCACGGTCTTCGAATTTTTCTAACGACAGAGCGTTATCAAGTATCTCCAACGCTATTCCATAAAAATCATTTTCAACATTTCCTTTAACTTCCGCTAAAATGGCATCAACTTTTTCCTTCAGCGATTTTTTTAAACACGCGTTCGCCTGTTTTTCTTCGCGAGAATCGAATTTTCGTTTAGCCTCTATTTGCCACCTTAAATCATTTATCTTCGCATTAACTTCACTACCAACTTCAACTAACTGTCTTTTCTCTTTTAACTGCTGCTCTATCGCCATCATACCTTGCGCCATATCCCGCGCCCATATTAATCCACATAAATCTTTCTTTTCTATAGCACCTCTAGATTGAGCCGCTAAACTCAAACAATTAAGCTCAGAAACAGCTAACCTTCTCCATTTAGCGGCGGACGCCTGCCATCCCCTGTCTCTGCAAAAAAAGCAATCTCCGCGATTAAACTTACTGACCATAAAGAAATACCAGTAACACATTATATATATCAAATCACAAAAACTAATAACCCCCGCGTAATCGCTCTCTTCATAAGCAATTGCTGCCTCCACTAAAGCATTCTCAACAGACTCTTTTGTCCTTCTAAATAGCGCTACTACTCTCTCAAACCGTTGCTTTTCATCATTCACCCTAGCTAACATACCCTCTATTTCTTTATCACCTGGATGCTTTTCTAAATATTGCTTCGCTTTTCTAGCGGCGATAGACAAAGAAATTTTTGAGGCGCTTTGAATATGCCTGAAAATCAAACTAATAAGCACTACTCTCTCTTGCCTTTCCTCTTCTTTTCTTTCTTCTATCTGTTGACACTCAACTATTCGCTGCCGCGCGATTTCTACTTTGTTTTTCAACACATCCGCCGCCAGCAATAAATTACTAGCAAAAATACTATCCCCAAACTGACAAATCATCACTCTTATCCTGGTAATCGCTTCATTCAACATTTCCAGAGAGTTATCTGCCTTCCCACTAGTAAATCCTTCTAAAATATCAATTAACGCTTTTGTTCTCTTATGCGTTAAAGATTCAACGCCTACCTCCGCCGAAGGATACAACGCTATAAACTGATAACCAATATCATCAGGAAAACCCGCTAACAATAAGTTTTTCAAAGATACATCTTGATTTTCAACGAACATTCGTATAAATCTACCACACTTTCTATCTTTAAGCAGAGATTTAATCTTCCCATATCCTTTACGTACATAACCTAATCTTA
>JAHISK010000065.1 GCA_018818105.1 Candidatus Omnitrophota bacterium
CACTGCTGCTAAAAGATTAAAAAATCAGACACTTGAAGAATGGTTCTTGTGGACACTGGAAGAATTTGCTAAAAATTCCAATGTTAACCCTATATCATTATTGCCTTCCGTAGGAATCCCATAAAGACTCACCCATTACTTGTTTCCAAGGGTTTTTCTTTACAAACGAACGCGGAAGAATATAATAAAGAGAAGTTAATATTTTAATAATAGCGGATAAAAAATATGGCCAAAATAGCAGAAATTTTTAAGAGTATTCAGGGTGAAGGTCTATATCAGGGACAAGAGCAGGTTTTTGTTCGTCTTTTTGGATGTAATTTGAGGTGTTCATATTGTGATACAACTCTGGAATTTTATCAAGAGAAGAGCATAGCGCAGGTTATAGCGCAAATACAGAGTTATGATAATTATCATTCCGTGTCGTTGACTGGGGGAGAGCCGTTATTACAGATAGATTTTTTAGCTGAATTAGCTAAGGGTTTAAAAAAGTTAGGTAAAAAAGTTTATCTGGAAACAAATGGGATTTTATATGATAATTTAGAAAGAATAATAGATGATATTGATATAATCGCTATGGATTTTAAACTGCCGTCAGCAGTTGGCGGAGTTGATTTTTGGGATGAACATAGAAGATTTCTAGAAATTGCTATGGAAAAAGAGGTTTTTGTCAAAGCGGTGATCGGAATAGATACCAGTAAAGATGAAATCCTACAGGCAATAAATATTATAAAAAATATTGTAGGGGCGTCGCTTGTCTACGCCCGTAACAAAATTCAATTTATTCTACAACCCCAAAATCCGTATGAGGATTTATTGCAAGGGAAGTTGGTTGATTTTCAGCAAGTTTGCAATAGTAGGGGGATAGAGGCGAAAATTTTACCGCAATTACATAAAATATTAAACATTAAATAAAAATATAAAAATGAATTTACGAAAAGAAATAGAAGCGGGCGTTGCTCAGGCAAATTTTGTTTTAAGAAGTGATGTGTTATGTCTGCTGAAGAAAGCGTATTCGGCAGAAAAAAATTCAAAAGCGAAAAAAGCGTTAGGCTGGATTTTGGATAACGCCGCTATTGCTAAGGAGGAGAAGATTGCCATTTGTCAGGATACCGGATTGCCGGTGATATTTATTGATGTGGGAAAAGATGTAGAAATTTCTTCTTCTATTGTTAAAGATATAGAAGACGCGGTAGCTTGTGGATATATGAATAATTATTTGCGCCCATCAATTGTTGACCCTTTACGGAGAGGCAAATCCTCTTACCATGGAGCGATTAGTCATGTTCATTTTTTAGCTAATATAAAAGGGATGAAAATCACAATTTTCCCTAAAGGGTTTGGCAGTGAGAATAAATCGCGATTAAAAATGTTTAACCCTACAGCTAAAGTAGAAGAAATAGAAGATTTTATAATAAACAGCGTAAAAGAAGCCGGCCCGGCGAGTTGTCCTCCTTTTGTTATCGGTGTGGGCGTAGGAGGTACTTCTGATTGCGCTTTATTGTTAGCAAAGCGAGCGTTACTGGGGAAAATAGATAAACCCAATAAGGATAAGTTTTCAAATGACTTAGAGATGAGATTACTTAAAAAAATTAATGCTTTAGGTATCGGACCTATGGGGTTTGGCGGTAGGTGTACGGCACTAGCGGTTAAGGTAAAAACCGCGTCTACGCATATTGCAGGGTTACCGGTAGGAGTGAATATTAGCTGTCACGCATTACGAAGCGCCAGTATCGATATAAAAAATGTGTAGGGGCGGGTTTGTAACCCGCCCTTGATAATTATTAACATATAAAATATTCATGAAAAAAATTACCACACCGTTAAATAAAAATATTATTAAATCTCTAAAAGCTGGCGACGAGGTTCTATTATCAGGCATAATTTATACTGCGCGTGATCAGGCTCATAAAAAAATAGTTGAGTTAATAAAGAATAATAAAAAAATGCCGTTTGATTTAAATGGCCAAGTTATTTATTATTGTGGTCCTACGGCAACGCCAAAAGGTAAGGTGATTGGTTCTTGCGGTCCGACAACGGCTAATCGCATGGATGGTTTCGTTGAGCCGTTATTGAAGACGGGCGTTATTGCTATGATAGGTAAGGGCGGGAGAGCTCGGTTTGTAAAAGATATAATCCGCAAATACAAGGCTATTTATTTTATCGCCCCTTCAGGATGCGGCGCGTTACTGGCAAAGAAAGTTCTATCTAAAAAGCTAGTTGGTTTTAAATATCTAGGCCCGGAAGCGATATATGAATTGCAAGTAAAAGATTTCCCTTTAGTCGTAGCCATAGATTCAAAGGGCAATGATATATATGGTAAAAAGGGTCAAGGGGCAAGGGTCAGGGGGCAAGAAAGAAAAGAGAAAAGATAGGAAGAGAATGTCTTCTATTGTCTTCCTTTATTGTATTCCTTGACCCTTTGAAGGATAACTTGAAATCAAAAAGGAGTAGAGCATGAAACGCGGCGATAACAGAAAATTTGATCAACTAAGAAAAATTAATATTCAGCGGGGAGTTAGTAAGTACGCCGAAGGATCCTGTCTTATTGAAATGGGCGCGACGAAAGTTATATGTACGGCAACAGTAGATAAATATGTTCCGTTGTTTTTAAGGAATTCAGGGACAGGATGGGTTACCGCTGAATATGGAATGTTGCCGCGGTCTACACAGGTAAGAATGATAAGGGATAAGGTATCAGGAAGAAAAATGGAAATTCAAAGACTTATCGGACGGTCTTTACGCAGCGTCATAGATCTAAAGAAGTTAGGCGAGCGGACAATAAAAGTTGATTGTGATGTTATTCAAGCCGATGGAGGAACAAGAACCGCCTCCATTATTGGTGGATTTATTGCCTTAGTAGATGGAATAAATAAAATTTATAAGGAAAACATTATTCAGGAATTATGCGTTATGGACTTTCTTGGCGCGATAAGTGTGGGAATGTCTAAAGGTGATTGTCTTCTGGATTTAGATTTCCAAGAGGATTCATCCGCTGATGTTGATATGAATATAGTAATGAAAGGTCGTGGTGAATTTATAGAAATACAGGGGACAGGTGAACATAGTTCGTTCTCTCAAGATGACTTGAACTCTTTGTTGAGTCTAGCTAAAAAGGGAATAGAGGATATAATTGATATCGAGAGAAATTTACTAAAAGATATATTGTGTTTATGAAAATTAGACCAAAGACCAAAGACCAAAGACAAAAGACTATCCCGATATTTTCATATAAAAATATCGGGATGAATATATTTTTCGCCGAAGGCGAGGTCTATGGTCTTCGGTCTATGGTCTTTGGTCTGTTATGAAACTAATTATTGCTACAAAAAACGAAGGTAAACTGCGGGAGATAAAAAAGATTATGAGGGGTATAAACATCCCTGTTATCTCTTTAAACGAGTTAGATAGAAAGTTTAGAATAAAAGAGAATGGTAAAACATTTTTAGAGAACGCGTTAAAAAAAACAATTCCTGTATCTAAGTTTTATAAAGATGATTATGTCGTTGGCGAGGATTCAGGATTAGAGGTAGGTTGTTTGGGAGGTAAGCCGGGAGTTTATTCCAAAAGATATTCAGGGAAAGGAGCAACTGATAAGAAGAATAACCTTAAAATTTTAAAGGCGCTTAAAGGTGTAGATAGCAAATTGCGCAAAGCTTGCTTTTGTTGTTGGTTAGTTCTTCTTAAAGATGCCAAACTAGTAAAAACCTTTGATGGAAAGCTTAGTGGATTGATAAGTGAAGAGATAAGGGGAAACAGCGGCTTTGGTTATGACCCTATATTTTATTTGTCCAAATATAGAAAAACCGTTGCCCAAATCACTTTGGATAAAAAAAATAGTATAAGCCATAGAGCAAAGGCGTTTAATAAATTAAGAGAATATTTAAAAGGGTTAAGGAAGAAATTTTAAATTTAGCAATTAACATTTTAAAAGTAGCATTTAGAAGATTAATATCCAAAAATTTAAAATGATAAATGCTAATTGATAAATGATAAATTTAATTTGACAATTCCCTAAATATTTATTATCTTAAACATTATGGGTTTAATTTCTAGAGTAAGAGAAGATATAAGAACGGTATTTCGGGAAGATCCTGCCGCAAGGAGTATTTTTGAGGTTATCCTATGCTATCCAGGGTTGCACGCTATATGGATATATAGAGTATCTCATTGGTTTTGGGGTAAACGGCTTGTGACATTGGCACGGTTTCTTTCTCATTTAGGCAGATTCTTTACAGGTATTGAAATTCATCCTGGAGCTGTAATTGGTAGAAGGTTTTTTATTGATCATGGAATGGGTGTTGTTATTGGAGAAACCACAGAGATTGGTGAGGATGTTTTGATTTATCAAGGAGTTGTTTTAGGTGGTGTTTCTCAAGAAAAGACTAAACGGCATCCTACTATAGAGAATAATGTTGTCATTGGTGCGGGAGCGGTTTTATTAGGTCCGATAAAAGTAGAAGCTTGCGCTAAAGTTGGTGCTGGATCGGTTGTGATTAATGATGTTCCTGCAAAGGCTACGGTAGTAGGTGTTCCTGGTAGAATCATTTTTGAACGTGAACCAAAAAGCGTAAGCGGAGTGGCGTTAGATCATAATAAGCTGCCTGATCCGGTGATTGAAGTTTTACATCGTTTAGAAAAAAGAATAGAAGATTTAGAAAGAAAAATAGTCAGTTCGTAGTACGCTTCGCTGGTAGTTCCTAGTTCGTAGAAAAAAACTACGAACTACCAACTATGAACTACGAACTAAACCCGGAGGGTTTATAGTGAAAACGATTCAAGAAATTAATGAGAAAATTAAGGAAGGTAAAGTGGTTGTTTTAACTGCTGAAGAAGTAATTGATTTCGTAGCAGAGAAAGGATTAAAGCAAGCAGCTAAAAAAGTAGACGTTGTTACTACCGCGACCTTTGGTCCAATGTGTTCCAGTGGTATATATTTTAATACTGGTCATACAAAACCGCGAATAAAGATGGGTGGTGGGCAAGCTTATTTAGGTGGTGTTCCTTGTTATACGGGGTTAGCTGCCGTAGATTTATTTTTGGGTTCTAACGCTATTCCCGACGACGATCCTCGAAACAGCGTATATCCGGGTGAGTTCCGTTATGGTGGTGGTCACGTAATAAGCGATTTAGTCAAAGATAAGGATTTGGTCTTGGAAGCTAGCAGTTATGGTACGGATTGTTATCCCAGAAAACATTTAAAAACATATATTAATATAAAAGATTTGAATGAAGTTGTTCTTTGTAATATAAGAAATTGTTATCAAAACTATACGGTGGCGGTAAATACATCGGATAAAGTTATTTATACGTATATGGGAATCTTAAGGCAGAAGGTGGGCAATGCTAATTATTGTTGCGCGGGAGCGCTTTCTCCCTTGATGAATGACCCTTTATATAAAACAATAGGTATTGGCACAAAGGTATTTTTAGGCGGAGGTGTTGGTTTTGTAAGCTGGTGGGGGACTCAGCATAATCCATGTGTTGAGCGGAGCAAAAAAGGGGTGCCTAAGTATCCTGCCGGGACGCTATCGTTAATCGGTGATTTAAAAAATATGTCGCCAGAGTGGTTAGTAGGAACATCAATGCTAGGCTACGGTGCTACATTAAGCGTCGGTGTCGGTGTTCCTATACCGATACTAAATGAAGAGATTTTAGAATATACGACAGTTAAAGATGAGGATATTTTAGCTCCAATAATGGATTATTCTAAAGACTACCCTAACCGAGAAAGCCGTAATTTAGGGTTTGTTAGCTATGCGCAGTTAAAATCAGGCCAGATAGAAATAAAAGGCAAGAAGGTTCCCACGGGTTCTTTATCGAGCATAAGTAAAGCAAGAAGAATTGCTAATATTTTGAAGAGTTGGATTACTTCGGGTAAATTTGATTTAACGGAAGCGGTACAGAAGATTCCTTCGTCTGATTCAAAATATAAATGTAAGCCTTTAAAGGAGAGGACGGTTGAAAATGGAAAGAATTAAAATCGTTTTACATTTTCCTAAACAGATGGTTGATCAACCTATTGTGTATAAATTAGTTAAAGATTTTAATTTGGCTTTCAATATTTTAAAAGCGGAAATTAATCCTAATGAAGAGGGGTTGTTGGTTTTAGAATTGAAAGGGAACGAAACTAATTATAAAAAAGGAATAGAATATTTGAAAAGTGAGGGGGTAAAAGTGCAGCCTCTTTCACAAGATGTATCTATGGATAAAAATTGTTGCGTTGAGTGCACTGTGTGTATTCCTTTGTGTCCTACTCAAGCGTTAGTTAAAGATGCAAAGACAGAAGAAGTTAAATTTTTCAAAGATAAGTGTATTGTTTGCGGGATGTGCGTTAAGGCTTGTCCTTACGGCGCGATGAAGATTGAATTTTAAACGGTTACAGGTAACAAGCAACAGGGAGAGAGCCTGTTAAAGACCTGATACCTGTGACATTTAATGAAATCTAAATAACAGGTATTTGTTACATTTAAAGGGGAGACAATATTATGAAGATATTAGTTACAGGCGGCGCGGGATTTATTGGTTCTAACGTAGTTAAAATGTTGGAAGCTAGAGGTGATGAGACAGTCATTTTAGATAATTTTTCAGGTGCGAATTATAAGAATTTGGAAGATGTTAAAGGTGAAGTTATTTGTGGGGATGTTTTAGATCAGTCACTTTATAAAAAGTTGCCAAAAATAGATGGAGTAATTCATGAAGCGGCTATTACTAATACTACTTTGAAAGATAATAATAAAATGGTAAATGTTAATTTTAATGGGTTTAAAAATGTGCTTGAGTTTTGTCTAACCCAAGATATAAAACTTGTTTATATTTCCAGCGCGGGAATTTATGGCAATGGTGATTCTCCTATGAAGGAGGCTCAAAAAGCTTTACCACATAATACATACGCTTATTCTAAATATCTATGTGATTGGTATGCTCAAAAGGTAAGAAGCGAACACAAGACTCCATTGATTGTTGGTTTGAGATATTTTAATGTATATGGGTCGGGAGAGTATCATAAAGAAATAGCAGCAAGCATGATTTACCATCTTTTTTTGCAGATGAAAGAGGGTAGGCGCCCTCGTGTTTTTAAGCATGGCGATCAGAAGAGAGATTTTATTTATGTCAAGGATGCCGCGCGGATTACTGTCGAAGCTTTAGATTTTAATGCGTCTGGAGTGTTTAACGTGGGTACAGGTATCGCGCGCAGTTTTAATGATATTATAGAGATACTAAATAAGGCGCTAAATAAAAATTTAGATCCGGATTATCTTGATAATCCTTATGCCGGGGTGTATCAGGATTATACTGAGGCTGATGTGAGCTCTTTAAAAAAGATAGGGGCTGCAGCTCAGTTTTCTTTGGAAGAGGGGATTAATGATTACGTGAATAAATATCTTCTTTAGGGAAGTATTTTAAGCTTTTTTAAGGGGAAAAATAGTTTGTTTTTTGATGAATATAGGGGTAATTTCTTAAGCTGTGTAATCAGATTTTTAACCGTAGGGGTTAGAAATCAACATATTTGAAAAGATCGCAAAAAAGTGCTTGACAAAAAGTCATTATTTGTGTATAACTAACCATCGTATATATTATATAAGTTCATTTGATATATTAAAGCAATCTAAATAAGCTACCTTACAAAATTAATATAGAAAATTAAAGGTGGGAATAAGAAAAATATTTCAGCAAGTATTTTTCTTTTTGTTCTTTGAAGTAATTATAGCCAGAAAAAACCTTGAAAATTTAATAGCCTTTGGAGGGTTTGATCCTGGCTCAGAGTGAACGCTGGCGGCGTGGATTAGGCATGCAAGTCGAGCGATTTTAATTAATGAAGTAAGTTGATATCTTCGGATCGATATTTATGGATTTAATTTTAATAGCGGCAAACGGGTGAGGAACACGTGGGTAACTTGCCTTGAGGAGAGGGATAGTCCGTTGAAAGACGGAGTAATACCTCATGTGCCCTTAGTATCATAAGGTATTAAGGGGAAAGGTGGCCTATGCCTTCGGGTATGCTATCACCTTAAGAGAGGCTCGCGGCTTATCAGGTAGTTGGTAGGGTAATGGCTTACCAAGCCTAAGACGAGTAGCTGTCCTGAGAGGGATATCAGCCACACCGGGACTGAGACACTGCCCGGACTCCTACGGGAGGCTGCAGTCGAGAATCTTTTCCAATGGGCGAAAGCCTGAGAATGCGACGTCGCGTGGGGGATGACTGTTTTCGGATTGTAAACCCCTTTTATCAGGGAGGAAAGCTAGAGAGTGAATAATTCTTTAGTTTGACTGTACCTGAGGAATAAGCCACGGCTAACTCCGTGCCAGCAGCCGCGGTAATACGGAGGTGGCAAGCGTTACTCGGAATAACTGGGTGTAAAGGGTCCGCAGGCGGCCTGATAAGTAAAAGGTGAAATCCCTCGGCTTAACCGAGGAACTGCCTTTTAAACTATTAGGCTTGAGGTTGGAAGAGGAGAGTGGAACTGCCGGTGGAAAGGTGAAATTTGTGGATATCGGCAGGAACGCCAGTGGGGAAGCCGGCTCTCTGGTCCAAATCTGACGCTCATGGACGAAAGCTAGGGGAGCAAACAGGATTAGATACCCTGGTAGTCCTAGCTGTAAACGATGGGCACTAGGTGTTTGTCCTTTATTGGATGGGTGCCGCAGTTAACACATTAAGTGCCCCACCTGGGGACTACGGCCGCAAGGCTAAAACTCAAAGGAATTGACGGGGGCCCGCACAAGCGGTGGAACACGTGGTTTAATTCGATGCTACGCGAGGAACCTTACCAGGGTTTGACATGCTGGAAGTAACTACCTGAAAGGGTGGGTGACCTGTAACCAGTCAGGTA
>JAHISK010000011.1 GCA_018818105.1 Candidatus Omnitrophota bacterium
CAAATAATAGCGATACCCACTTACGTTGGCGGTTTTTTTAGTTTTCTTATTGCTTCAAAAAATAAAAATTTAGATAAGATTTCTTATTCGACAATTAGTAGCAGATATAAGAAATTAAACTTAAAAACTAAGTATTATAATCCTGATATACACTTTGCTAGCACAAAATTACCTAACTATATAAAAAAGGCAGTTGCATGATGGCTGAAAAAATTTTTGGGTATGAATTAATTATGGACTTATATGACTGCGATACCGCGGTTATTACGTCAAAAGATAAGCTACAAGAATACGTTGATAAATTATGCGAATTAATCGAAATGGTAAAATATGGAAAAACTCTTCTTCCCTATTTTGGTGAGAACTGCGCTTATACTAAAGGGTTCTCTTTAGTCCAACTTATCGAAACTAGTTCAATAACCGGTCATTTTTCAGAATTTTGGGGAAGAGCCTACATTAATATTTTTTCTTGTAAAGAATATGACAATAAACTTGCCGAAGATTTTACCCGTAAGTTTTTTGGCGTAAAAAAAATGAAAACCACATTCCTCACCCGATAATTAAGATAGTTCTAAGTTTTAAGTTATAGGTTTTAAGTTAGGGGATAATATCGAATCCCTCGGGTAATTGCGCGGAGAGTTTCTGCTTCAGTGTCTCATAAGAAGTTTCTTGATCAAAGTATAGTGTCGCCTCAATTTCTCCTTCAACACCTAGCTTTAATCCGTTAGAAAAGCTAATTTTAACGTGAGGATTAAAACCTTTCGTGACATATATCGATAAATCAGTCCTTCGTAAGGCTCGCTCAAGAACATGAAAGATATCAAGCTGAGAAAAATAAATCATCTCCCCTTTTTTGTAAAACTTAATTTTTATAGGATATTTCTGTATATTCATTTAAACCTATTCTTCTGTAGGGGCGCTGCTTGCCTACGCCCGTTTATTGATTATGATTCTATACGATGTAAATATTATTGATTATTTTATTACGGGCGTAGGCAAGCAGCGCCCCTACAAATAAGATACATCGTCTTTGGTCCTCTGTATAAACGACCACGGAAAATTATTAGTTTTCGCGTCTAAATAAAACCTATAATCTATACCTTCTTCTTCCATCGATTCATACCATAAATTTAAGAAAGAATCATCGTCATAATTACTAAAACTTGTTTCTTTAGTAAAAACTCTATGTATTACCGAAGAAAATTTACTATCAGCGCGGCAAATTATTCCTTCTAGGATACTCTTTTTAAGATAGGACATCGTAACCTTTAAATTTCGGTTATTTTTTAAATTCTTAAAAATAACGCTTCGTTTTTTTAGCAAAACAGATTCTGGCTGCATCCCCACATTTTCCCATAAAGAAAAAGGTTTAGGTATAAAGGTATTTATACTTACATTTAAAGCAACGCAAGATTCCTGATTTACTTTTCTTAAAAAGTTACCTATCGCGATTAAATCATCTTCTGTTTCTTGAGGAAATCCAAACATAAAGTAAGTTTTTATATGCTTTAGGTTTAATGATTTCATTACTTTTATCGATTCAAATAAACTATTTATATCTATCTTTTTATTTAAGGTATTACGCAACGAGTCATTAGCTGCTTCTATAGCTACTGTTAAAGAAGGTTTTTTGAGGTTAGCCAGCTTTTTATATAACGGTCCTAAAATATCATCTACACGTAATGACGGTAACGATAATCCTATCGTATGGCTCTGGAAAAAATCTAAAGTTTGATCAATCAGTTCTTCTATTTGTGTATAGTCGGATGCCGATAATGATAGGAAAGAAAAATTTTCATAACCGCTATGGCGGTAACTTTCTTTAACTATATTTTCAATCGTTGAAATGCTTCTTTGCCGGTATGGCCAATAAGTTACTCTTGCCTGACAAAAGGCACATTGATTAGGACATCCTCTGGCAATTTCAATAGGAATACGGTCATGAATAATTTGAGTATGAGGAGTTAACCATTTAGTAGGATAAAAACTGCTATTTAGGTCTTTAATATATACCCGTTTTACGGGTAACTGGGCGTATTCATAAGTTTTTTCAAGCTTATATGTATTATTTGAAAAACTTTCAATGTAAAATTTAGGGACATAAAATCCTTCTATTTGGACTAAAGCTTTTAGTCTACTTTCTTTATCTTTATATTGTTTTAAAATATTGATAAATATCGGCGCCGTATCTTCAAACTCTCCTAAAAAAAACACATCCACAAATTTCGCTAAAGGTTGCGGATTATCTATTCCTCCGCCTAAAACAATAGTCGTTGGCCGATCCTTAGCTTTAAGGGGAATTTTACTTAAATTTAAAATATGTAAAAAATTAACAAAATTTAAGACATAGTTAAAATTGAAACCCAAAATTTGAAATTTGTCTAAAGAAACCTTTGTCTCCAAGGAACTTAATTTTTTATTATTATCGTAAATATATTTCGCGTAATCCGCGCCGGGCATAAACACCCTTTCACAAACAACATCATTAAATTGATTAAACACGCCATAGAGAATCCTTAAACCTAAGTTACTCATTCCTATTTCATATAAATCGGGATAGCATAAGCAGATAGTTACTTTATCTGTATGTGATTTTTTTACAACATTGTATTCGTTACCAATATAGCGCTGAGGTTTTTGAAATTGTGTATAATCAATCATAGCAAATGGTCTATGGTCTATGGTCTATGGTCTATGGTCTATAATATTATGTATTCCTACAAATATTTAAAAATACCCCGACTAATATAAAGCTCACTACAAGGTTTGTTCCCCCATAGCTTAAAAAAATTAGCGGAATACCTACTACAGGAAGAATCCCTAAAGTCATTCCAATATTGACGAATATATGGATAAATAGGTATGAACAAATGCCTACCGATAAACATCGGGCAAAAGGATCTCTCATTTCTTTGGTTCTATCCAAAATTAATTTGATAATTAACCAATATATTAAAAGCAAGAATATTGACCCCAAGAATCCCCATTCTTCCGCGACTATCGTAAATATAAAATCGGTATGCCTTTCCGGAAGAAAATTGAACTGATTTTGTGTTCCCGATAAGAATCCTTTACCAACTAATTTACCAGAACCAATAGCAATTTTTGATTGAATGATAGTATATCCCGCCCCCAATGGATCTACATTAGGATTCAAGAAAACGATCAAGCGTTTTTTTTGATAATCTTTGAGGTAATGTCCGGCAAATGGGATTAAAAGTAACCCTGAGACTAGAAGAAACACAAAACATCGTTTTCTTATTTTCGAAGAAATTCCCATCATCAGAAAAAGAATGACTAAAACTACCGCGGTTCCTAAATCCGGTTGCTTAAAGATAATAAAAGCGTTTAATAACACCAAACTCAACGGTAAAATAAATCCTTTTATAAAATACTTGCGGTCTGAAGAAGAAAAGAATCTCGCTAAAATAAAAATTGTGGTAATCTTTGATAATTCTGACGGCTGGAATGTAAAGGCGCCGATAGCCAGCCAACGTTGCGCGCCCATTGTTGTTTTGCCGAAAAAATACACCGTCAAAAGTAGGCAAATATTCACTATATAGAGAATAGAAGAAAAATCAAAATACAAGCGATAATTCATAAGAGAAACCATTATTAATATTACCCAAGAAATCATTATCCAGGTAAGTTGTTTATAAAAAATATCTGGATTTTTTAATTCGCCTCTTTGATGAAGACTACTATAAACAATAGTTAAACTTAATATATTTAAAAAAAGCAAACAAATAATAATGACTTTCGCGGGATTTGACTTAATATTTGAAAGATTAAAAAACATAGTTTAACCTCTTTATTGGAAATATCATAATATTTTTTCATCCTGTAAATCTTTAAGAAAATTATAAGTTGTCTTCACCGCATAGAAACTGGACCCGCAATTTTCCATGAACGTACATACGGTATATTTCGGATCATCATAAGGGAAAAACCCTAAAAACCATCCGTGAGATTTTCCTGTAGTTTGAGCTGTTCCTGTTTTACCGGCTATTTTTAAATTTAGATTATTAAGTTGATGAGCTGTTCCATCTTCGCTTACCACTGCGCCGCGTAAACCCTGTTTTATGGGTTCGAGTAATTCTTTATTTATACCTAAATATACTTTTGCTGATAATACAGCATTGGTTGTATCAATTTTTTTCAAAAGGTAAGGGCTTAATAAATAGCCGCCAGTCGCGAAAACATTAAATGCCATCGCATTTTCTAAGGGGGTTGTGGTAAGAAATCCCTGTCCGATAGAAAAATTAACTGTGTCCCCTTTAACCCATGGAGTCTTTAAATTTTTTGATTTCCATAACGGCGATGGAACTAACCCATTTTTTTCATATGGTAAGTCTATTTTTGTGGGAGAATCCAGCCCGAATTTTTTAGCCCATTGAGATATTGCTTGGCTGCCGGTTATAATCCCTATATTATAAAAATAAACGTTACAGGAATGAGTTAACGCGTCATAGAGATTTTCCTGGTTATGCACATGAGCGCATTTAAATACGCTCATCCCTAGATTGAATTGACCAAGACAATTAAAGGTAGTATGATCAGTCACCTTTTTACTATCCAGCGCGGCGATACTGACAATTGGTTTGAAAGTTGAACCTAAAGGATATGTGGCTTGAATACCTCTATTTATTAACGGTTTATTTTCATCATCAAATAATTTCTTTATATTTTCGCCTTTAATAAAATCGTTAGGATCAAAAGAAGGCCGAGACACAAGAGCAAGAATTTCTCCTTTTTTTGAGTCTAACAAAATAATAACGCCTCTATTATTACCTAAAGCCTCATAGGCTCGGGTTTGAATGCGATTATCTATTGTAAGATAAATATCCTTACCCTTTTCAGGTTTACGTTCACCTAAGAATCCTACAATCTTTCCTTTGGCGTCAACTTCAATTAAGTCGCCCCCACTGTCACCTTTAAGATAAGCATCATAATATTGCTCTATCCCGCCAAACCCAATTCTCTCTGATGGGGTATATCCATATTTTTTTAAAATTTCTAAAGAAGAGACAGCCTTTTTAACATACCCTAAAACATGAGCGAATTCATATCCTTGAGGATACAACCGTCTCGGTTGCGGATTTATTATAATTACTTCACCAAATTTATCTTTAGCCTTTAGAGTTTGCATTTTATCACAATCAATAATCACATCTACAGGGCTGAAAATATTCGTTTTTCGTTTTTCGTAATTTTTGTGAATTAAGTTTACGTCGCAATCAAAAAACTCAGCTAATTTCATGAATAAGGAATCTTTTTTGTTTTGAATTTCGTAAGGTACAACAGCTATATTAAATGTTGCTTTATCATATGCTATCGGCACCTCATTGCGGTCAAAAATCGTACCTCGAATTGATCGTAAAGGAATAACTCTTACATAATTATTTCTTCCGCGTTGCAAATAGTAATCCCCTTTTACTATTTGGTAATAAAAAAGAGAAAAGACTAAAAGAAGAAATCCACTCAAATATACTCGACGGATAATGATTTGACCCATTTTTTTGATAAATAATTTATTAAAAAATAAATAGGCGCTGCCTGTGTAAAAAACCCTAAAGAAACAATGAAATTAAATTCACCGATCATAAGACCATTAAAACAAATATGCCCAATAATAGCAATAAGACAAATAATCAGCCGGATAATTTTTTTATTGAATCGATAGATAAAATAGTGAATAAATATCACAATGACGGGAAATTCAATTAAATTTAAAGGAATGTTACTATGAGAAAGTGTATCTTTCACATAGCCAAAAACAACACTTATGAGTATCGCTAAAAAAAAAGGATAATTAAACGCGAGAAGAATTATTCCTAAAATAAGAAACTCCACATAAATAAAATAATTAAATGGTTTTAATAAATCTAAAAATAGAAGGACAATAAGAATGGTTATTATTTTTAAATTCCGTTCAGATAATTTAAGCATTTTTATATCCTACAAAGTATTTCAGTATTGTCAAAAGTTTAATCATCAATTCCAATAATTTCCAAGATACAAGAAATAATAACCAAATAATAACCAATCATCAATATCCAATAATCAAAAAAATAACATACCGGAAGAAATTCGTTTGGTAATTGTATTTTGGTCATTGGAATTTGTTTGCATCTTGTTTCTTGGTTATTGTATCTTAATCCACTGTATGAGTAAGCATTAAAAGAAAACAGAATTTTCCGAATAAAATTGTTTTTTATGCGCTATACTATAGTTTTAGTGAACAATAAATATCTTATGTGAAGGGTAATTTTTTGAAAATAATTTCACTTCAACATTCCAAAATAAACTATTCGTATCCTTATTTATTCGTTTAATTTCACCGATATAGACAGGAAATGTTATTGATGGAATTTTAAGCCATACTTTATCATTTAATTCAACTTCGTCACCGTTTTCTATATAAAGAATTTTTACATTTCCCAAACTCCCCTTTAATAATCCAAAAGAATTAGTTCCAACAAAAACCGGCGCGGTAAAATTAGGATCATCGACAAAAATTAACCGTGAAAAATTACTCCGGACGTCAACAATTTTACCAATAAGCCAGCCTTCATCATCAACAGCATATAGTCCTTGCGTTATTCCTTTATTATGTCCCACATTAAGGACAACAACTCTTCTGAAATTTGATGGATCAAAGGAAATAATATCAGCGCCGGTAAGATTAATTTTTCGCCCTTCATAAAACTGTAAAGCTTTTTTCAACCGTTCATTTTCTGTTTTTAAATGAAACAATTCTCTAATTCGCAAAGAAAGAGACACGTTTTCCTTTTCTAACTCTTGCAATTTGTTTGATTTATGTATAGGAACAAATCGGAGTTGTTGCGAAAATGAAATAAAAACATGCTCTATTAAATTTTTAAAAGGAAGTAAAAGAAGAAAAATAAATAGCGCGAGTAAAAGGATTTGTTTTGAATTAAATTTCGAAGGTAGATACAATTTGATTTGGTAATAGTTATAAACTATTTTTAATCGCTGTAATCTGCTTTTAAATAAAAGTAGTTTGTCTAAAGAGCGCTAACCATTTGTTTGAGCGAATTTTATACAAGAATTATTAAAAAGTAGATGCAAGCGTAAGTTTTTTTAAAAACTTAGGTTCTTCTAAAATTTTTCCTGTGCCTATCGCGACAGCAGTTAACGGATCATCCGCGACAAAACACGCCAAACCTGTTTCTTCGGCGATTAATTTATCTATGCCTCGCAGTAACGCGCCTCCTCCGCAAAGAACAATACCTCGTTCAATCAAATCGGAAGCTAATTCTGGAGGTGTTCTTTCTAAAGTAACTTTAGCCGCGTCTACAATTTCTTTTAATGGTGCTTGAAGGGCTTCTCGTATTTCTTCAGAACTTATCTTTAAAAATTTCGGTAATCCTGTAATTAAATCACGCCCTCTTACTTCGATAAGTGTTTCCTCATCTAAAGGCCAAGCAGCTCCTATTTTAATTTTTATTTCTTCAGCAGTTCTTTCCCCGATCATAAGGTTATAATGCTTTTTCATATGTTCAATAACGGCATCATCCATCTCATCACCGCCAACTCTAATTGAACGAGCGTAGACAATCCCTCCTAAAGAAATAACTGCTATCTCTGTAGTCCCTCCACCAATATCAATAATCATACTTCCTTGCGGTTCCGCGATAGGAAGACCTACCCCAATTGCCGCGGCAATTGGTTCTTCCACTTGAATTACTTCCCGTGCGCCCGCGCGTAATGCTGAATCTTTAACTGCCCTTTTTTCAACCTCGGTAATCCCTGATGGAACAGCAATTACTATTCTTGGTCGAACAAAAACTCTTTTAGGATAAGCTTTCTTTATAAAGTACCGTAACATTGCTTCGGTAACATCAAAATCAGCTATAACCCCATCTTTCATCGGTCGTATAGCAATAATACTTCCAGGTGTTTTACCAAGCATACGCTTAGCTTCTTCTCCTACAGCTAAAACGTCACCGGTATTTTTATAGATTGCTACTACGGAAGGTTCGCAAAGGACAATACCTTCGCCTTTTACGTTAACAAGTGTGGTAGAAGTTCCCAAGTCAATCCCTATATCGCTTGAAAAACTACCTAGAAAATTACTTAAGCCCTTTATAATTAAATTTATTATTTTCATCATGCTATACTTACAGCATCAATTTATGATTTCTTAAATTAATACCTAAAAAAATCATAACAAAAGCTTAAAGGGTTGTCAATTCATTTTATTTAAATATCGCGCCGGTTGAAGCTGATGTCGCCATTTTTGAATAACGGTATAGATATCCTGATTTTACTTTTGGCGGTAAAATTTTAATTTCCTTCTTCCTTTTTTTAAGTTCGTTATCACTTATTATCCACTCTATTTTTCTTTTTCCAATATCAATTAAAATATCATCACCATTTTTTAAATATGCTAATAACCCGCCACTCGCTGCTTCAGGAGAAATATGCCCAATACAAGGACCACGGGTACCTCCTGAAAAACGGCCGTCGGTAATTAATGCTACGTGTTTATGCAGACCCATTCCAACAATCGCTGAAGTCGGCGACAACATTTCCCGCATACCCGGACCGCCGCTTGGCCCTTCATATCGGATTACAATAACGCTGCCTTTTTTAACTTTTTTATTTAAAATATCCTTCATAGAATCTTCTTCAGAATCAAATACTACCGCCTTACCTTTAAATCTCATCATAGCCGCGTCTACTGCTGATTGTTTAACTACACAACCTTGTAGAGCTAAATTTCCGTAAAGAATAGCGATGCCTCCTTCCTTATGGTAAGGTTTGTTTAATGGCCTTATTACATCTTCATCATAAATTGTCGCTTCAGCAGTTATTTCTTTGATTTTCTTGCCGGAAACTGTAATTGTATCATTGATTTTGCTTCCTAATCTTTTTAATACCGCGGGTATTCCTCCGGCATAATCTAAATCTTCCATAAAATAATCGCCCCCAGGCCTTAAATTAGATATGTGAGGAGTAGTCTTGCTAATTTTATCAAAATCTGACAAATTCAAATCCACACCTGCCTCGTGTGCTATCGCCATAAGATGCAAAACGGTGTTAGTTGAACCGCCTAACGCCATATCAACTCTAACAGCATTTTCTAACGACTGTCTAGTGACTAAATCTCTGGCATTAATTTTTTTATTGATTAAATTAATTATTCTTTGTCCGCTTTCATATCCTATCCGTAATTTTCTATTTAATACTGCCGGTGTTGTAGCGCAATACGGCAAAGAAAGCCCTAGCGACTCAGTAATGCATGACATCGTATTAGCGGTATAAAGTCCCTGACAAGAACCGCACGAAGGACAAGCCTCTCTCTCCAAAATTTTGCGTTCTTCCTCTTTAATTTGACCAGCTTTAAATCTACCGACAGCTTCAAAAGTGTCTCTTACTAATGAAAGGCGTTTTTTACCAAATCGCCCAGAAATCATTGGTCCATTAGTGACAACAATTGTGGGAATATTTATCCTCAACGCGCCCATTATCATACCTGGGGTAATTTTATCGCAGTTAGTTAAAAGAACTAATCCGTCTAAACAATGCGCGCCGGCAATTGTTTCTATAATATCAGCAATTAACTCTCGAGATGGTAAAGAATATTTCATCCCAACATGCCCCATGGCTATGCCATCACAGATTCCCCCAACGCCAAAAATAAATGGCGTACCACCGCCGTTCTCAATGCCGCGTTCAATATAACGTTCTAAAGAACGCATATTTATATGACCGGGAATAATATCCGTAAAAGCCGATGCTATTCCTATAAAAGGTCTATCAATATGAGATTGATGAAGTCCTGTACCATATAGAAGAGCTCTATTAGGCATTCTTTCTATACCTTTTTTTATTTTATCTGATCTCATTTTTTCCTCCTAATGATCCGCCTTAGGCGGAGAATTTCCCGACTTCCTTGATATTCTATCAAGGTGTTTTGGGATCCCGATACTTCGTATCGGGAAGCCCTGTACCATGTCCCAATTTATCGAGACTCTGGTGCGTGACAATACTTAATTTAGAAATTTTTTGTAATTAAACATATAATTATTATTGTATATTTTATTTTGATTATTTTGTAACAGGCGGATACATGGATCCACCCCTACAATCCTGTTTCAGGAAATGTTCTTTTGTTTTTTCCACAACAACCGGTTTTACATATTTTTCAACTAACTCTTTTGTATTCGCGATATTCAATTGGTCAAACATAAAATCGAATTCTTTTTCCATTGCTTTTGAAATTTTATTTTTCAGATCTCCAGATAAAGAAACTATTTCTTTTTTAAATGGACCTAAAGCTTTTTTTCTGGTCTTATATATAAATTGATCATTCGTTTGATTTGGTTTTCTTTCATTTTCACAATTTTCATGCAACCATTCATAAATTTTTTCTTTCAGGGGAATTGGTAAATATTCATAAACTATGTTTTGAAATTGCGTCGCGAGATGAATTTCCGCGCATCCATTTTCGGGAAAATGACTAAAGGCTTCATTTGGTAAAGTTGAGGCGCCATGTTGAACACACCCAGCTAAATTATATTTTTCTTGCGCTAACATAGAAAGATTATTTAATGTCTTAAAATCAAGTTTTGCTTTCGCGATTGAGCCATCAGGCAACACCACACCGCCATGAGTCGTTCCAGTTTGTATGCTCATTTTACAAATACCGGGTAATGGTCCAATTTCTTTTAAATAACACTGCATAAAAGCGATTAGTTCTTGGGGTACCGAATTTTTCCCACCAACTTCACCTATTTCACCGCCAATAGATATTTCTATATCTTGCGGCTGAATTTGACGAATAAATTTCGTAAAATAAGCGCATAGATGACAATTAAGTTCTTTCTGTTGTTCAATAGTTTCTTTAGATACATCAACTAACGTTGAAGAATCAATATCTATATTATAAAAATGCGCGTCGACCGCTTCTTGAATAAGATTCTTTAATTGAACTATTTCTTTATCTTTATTTTCTAAGTAGTTTGAAGCATTAACTTGAAAATGATCGCCTTGAATAAATATAGGACAGTGATAGGATTCTTTCATCGCTGCTAGTAATATTAGGGATGAGTATTCTAAAGGACATTGGGCAGTATAACCTATCTCACTCTTAGCTAGTTCAAAAATAAAAGAAGCCGCGTTTATTTTTTTTGCTGAGCGAAATACAGCTTTTGCTAAATCGTAGGTTAAAGTACGTAAATTTATTGCCGGAACAGTGAATTGATTGAATTTGTTTTTTCCGCGAGCTTTGTACAATTCGCCAATAGAAGAAGGAATAATACCGTATTTTTGTGTAATTATATAAACGATCCAATAACACAGACGCTTAATAGATGATGAGTCGCTTAAAATAATAGTAGCAGCGAGTTTATCGATAACTTTCTTTTTAAAAATATCTGAATCATGAATGATAACAGTATCATTTTTTATCTCGTAAACGTCATTATGTAGTAATTCGTTTTCAGTTTTAAAAAACATTTATTTTTATATTAATTTTGGCTTTGAAAATCAATTATTGCCACGTGATCTCGCTTCGCTCGAAACGTGGCTTTCCCGATACGAAATGTCGGGATCCCGAAACATCTTAATACTAATTAAGGCAGTCGGGAAATTCGACTAAACGTTTTTTCTTCGCCTTTGGCTTAAAAAAACGTAAGTCTCATTAAGTAAGAATCTTTATCAACTTATAATAATCGTTTACTTTAATATCTTTCGGTTTAACTATGTTTTTTAACGGCAGGGTAATAAGTTTATCATTATTTAATCCGACATACTTATTCTTTTCACCTTTTTTCATCAGTTCAACAGCAAAACTGCCGTATCGCGCGGCTAAGATTCGGTCAAAAGCTGTAGGCCTGCCGCCCCTCTGAATATGGCCTAATACAACTTCTCTCGTTTGAAGACTGGTGATATCTGTAACTTGCTTGGCTATATCAGCCGCTTTAGCTTTACCTTCAGCAACAATAATTATCCAGCTGATTTTACCTCGTATATTACCTTCAGTAATTTCTTCACAGATTTTTTCTATATTATAATCCGCTTCAGGAATTAAAACTTCTTCGCAACCGCCTGCTAGAGCGACATTTAAAGCTATATATCCACACTCTCGCCCCATAACTTCAACGATAAATATTCGTTCTAAGGAAGTAGATGTATCCCTAATTTTATCCAGCGCGTCTAATGCCACATTTACAGCTGTATCAGCGCCAATAGTCATATCTACCCCATATACATCATTATCAATCGTTGCCGGAATACCTATTATAGGAATAGAACATTTTTCCGATAATACATAGGCTCCGGATAAAGAACCGTTGCCGCCAATAACTATTAGACCGTCAAGATTGTTATCTTTTATTGTTTTTAAGGCCATATTTCGACCTTCTTCTGTTCTAAATTTTATGGATCTCGAAGTTTTTAGGATGGTTCCGCCTAAATTAATGATTCCTGAAACTGACCGCCGGTCAAATAGCTTTACTTCACCGTTAATTAATCCTTCATACCCATGAAATATACCGACAACTTCAATATTATGGAAAGCCGCGGTTCTTACGACTGCTCTTATCGCGGCATTCACACCCGCGCAATCTCTAGTTAATAATCCTATTTTTTTCATATCAATTCTTAATCGTAGGGACAGGGCTTGCCCTGTCCCTACGATATAATATTCTATGTTCCTATTTGCCAGCTGGAAAGATACTTTTTCTGTTCTTCTGTTAAAGTATCAATTCCTATTCCCATAACTTTTAACTTAAGAGTCGCTACCGCTTCATCGATAGATACAGGTACCGTATAGACCTTCTTTTCTAAGCTAGAGTGATTCTTAGAGATATACTCACAAGATAAAGCTTGATTAGCAAAACTTAAATCCATAACTTCCGCAGGATGCCCTTCCGCGCAGGCTAAATTAACTAGCCGACCTTCTCCTAAAACATTTATTTTTTTCTTAGAATTTTTTAGAGTGTATTCATCAACTAATGGTCTTACCTCTCTAACTTCTAAAGAAAGACCCTTTAACCCTTCTAGGTTTATCTCAACATTAAAATGTCCAGAGTTAGCTAACAATACACCGTCTTTCATTAAAGGAAAATGGTGTGTATCAATAACATTAATATCTCCTGTCGCGGAAATAATAATATCACCCAGTTTAGAAGCCTCTACCATTGGCATAACTCTAAACCCATCCATGACAGCTTCTAATGCCTTAAAGGGATCAACTTCTGTAACAATAACATTAGCACCCAACCCGGAGGCTTTTTGAGCAATTCCTCTCGAACACCAACCGTATCCGCAAACAACAAAAGTTGTGCCGGCAATTAGTTTATTTGTTGCTCGAATGATTCCATCTAAAGATGATTGCCCAGTTCCGTATCTGTTATCAAATAGATGTTTAGTCTGCGCGTCATTTACGGCAATTATTGGGTATAACAGTCTATTTTCTTTTTCTAAGGCTTTTAATCGTATAACCCCTGTGGTTGTTTCTTCAGTACTTGCCCATGGTAAAGTAATACTACGATTACCTTCACTATAGCTTTTATGTATGGTCGCGATTACGTCAGCGCCATCATCTAAAGTGATTTTTGGGTCAGTATCAAGCACTTGCTGAATATGATTATAATAAGATTCATTATCTTCGCCTCGTATCGCGAAAACATTTATTCCGTAATCAAATACTAATGAAGCAGCAACATCATCTTGTGTTGATAACGGGTTAGAGGCGCATATACTTACATTAGCGCCTGCTGCTTTTAAAGCAATCATTAACCCCGCGCTTTCTGTAGTTACATGTAAACATGCTCCCACAGATATATTATTAAGCGGTTTTTCTTTGGCAAACCTTTCTTTAATAAGAGTAAGCACCGGCATTCTGCCAAGAGCCCATTCAATTCGTTTTTTTCCGGCAGTTTTTAATCCTTCATTTTTTATATCAAATTGTACATTTGAATTAGTAACATTAGATTGCATTTTTTACTCCTTAACTAAGACCATAACGTTTGAAATGTTAACGATCATAAGTTATATGGCCAAATTTCCTGACTTAATTAATCACATGGCGTACTTTCGCGCCTGAATTATTTACAGGCACATTTTTTATCACACACAGCGTCCCAATTAAAAAATTTCCGTAAGTCGTTAACTTTATCGGTGTTTTCCCAAGAAAAACCGTTTTCTTCTCTACCAAAATGACCGTAAGCCGCGGTATTCAAATAAACTGGACGGAAAAGCTTTAAATGATCGGTTATACCTTTAGGCGTTAATGGGAAAACTTCTCTTACCGCCTGCTCTAATTTACTTTCGTCAACTTTATGAGTATTAGAAGTTTTAACCATAACACCTACAGGATCAGCAACTCCGATACAATAGGCAAGTTGGATTTCACATTCATCAGCCAATTCTGCCGCTACAATATTTTTAGCGATATACCTTGCCATATAAGTCGCTGACCTATCAACTTTAGAAGGATCTTTACCGCTGAAACATCCGCCGCCATGACGCGCCCAACCGCCGTAAGTATCAACCATTATTTTTCGTCCAGTGACGCCTGTATCTGCGATAGGACCTCCTACTTCAAATCTTCCCGTCGCGTTAATAAAAAATTTAGTATTGTTATCTACCATTTCCTGCGGCAATATGTGATCCACTACTAACTTCTTTATATCTTCCCGTAATTTTTCAGTTGCTACGGCAGGAGAATGATGAGCTCCAATTATTACCGCATCTATTCTTTTCGGCGTACCATTTTCATATTCGATCGTAACCTGCGATTTACCGTCAGGTCTTAAATAATCAACTATTTTTTCTTTCCGTATTTGAGCTAATCGTCTAGCAAGTTTATGTGAAAGCATAATTGGTAAAGGCATCAGTTCTTTTGTTTGTCGACAGGCATATCCAAACATAAGACCTTGATCTCCTGCTCCGCCAACATCTACTCCCATAGCGATATCTGGTGATTGCTCCTGGATCGCGGTAATAACTCCGCAACTACCATAATCAAATCCCATAAGAGGATCATCATAACCTATTTTTTTTATCAAACTTCTTACAATTTTAGGTATTTCAACATAACAAGAGGTAGTTATTTCTCCTGCCACAAAAATTACTCCTCGTGATATTAATGCTTCACAAGCAACTCGCCCCATAGGGTCTTTGGCGTAAATAGCATCGACCACAATATCAGAGACCTGGTCACATACTTTATCAGGATGCCCCTCTGTTACGGATTCAGATGTAAAAAAATACCTCATTTTCGCCCTCCTCTTCTGTTACCGGGTTCCGCCAAAAATTTCAAGTTCCAAACACCAAATCCCAAATAAATCCCAATATCCAATGATCAAAATTCCAAGTGATATAAAAACCCTAAAGTTTTGGTCATTTGAATTTGAAAATTATTTGTAATTTGGTGCTTGGAATTTGTGATTTTTATACACATTTTGACATTCTCCCGTTACTGGCTTTCACCGTCACCAATAGATACACTAATATTATTATCACTGCGTTCCTTAACAGCCCTCGATTCTATACCCGTTTTTGTTTCTGCTACAGCATCGGTTTCTGCTACAACATCTGTTCTTGCTACAGCATCTGTTCCTGCTAATTCAATAAAATCTTCCAACTTTGGTAAATCTTTTAAAACATTTAATCCAAAATACTCTAAAAATTTCTTTGCCGTAACATAAAAAAACGGTCTTCCGATTACTTCTTTTCTTCCCCCAAGTTTTATTAAGCCTAAATTAAGCAGGTGTTTTGTTACACCATCAACATTTACTCCGCGGATTATTTCAATTTCCGAGCGAGTAATAGGCTGTTTATACGCTATAATTGCTAATGTTTCCAATGCGGCAATAGAAAGTTTATGTTTATTTATCTCTCTATACATCTTTTTTATCCAAGTTTCATTATCGGGAGAAGAACACATTTGGTATCCTCCAGCTACTTGGACAATACAGATTCCACAATCGCGTTGGCTATATTCTGCAATTAGTTCTTGAACCGCCATTTCTATTTCTTTCCTTTCAGCCTCGATAGTCTGTATGAGCTCATCAACTTTCATAGGTTTTTCATTTATGAAAAATAATGATTCAATAATTGATTTTACTTTTTTCTTTGTTAAAAAATTTTCTTCCATATCTATATACTATATCAAAAAAACTATATTTTTAAATTAATTTCTTTGCCGATAAATCTCATTCAGCAAATCTTCTACTTTTTCAACTCCCGGATTAGCGCCTATGGCTTTTTTAATCATATCCTCTATTTCTTTATTGCTATATTGTAGTCTCCGTAATACTTCTTTAGCTTCTACTAACACCTCTTCTTTTATTGATATCGGTCTTTGCGAAGTTTCTTCTTTCAGGAGAACAAATCGACCTACTTTACCTTGTAACTGAGCGACAATTTGTTTAGCTCGTTGAGTTCCTATCCCCGCAAGCGTTTTTAAAAAACTAATATCGCCTTCTTCAATGGCTTGGGCAATATGTGATATCGGTTTATCAAACGCCCGTAGAGCCGCTTTGGGTCCAATACCGGATACTTTTATGAATTTCTCAAAAAACTCTTTTTCGAGATCGTCTATAAACCCAATTAATACGGGAATAGCCCGATTATTTTCTATATTTAAATAATGGTATATTACTAGTTCTAAATATGGATTATCTTGATTTAAACGGTTATAGACACTGGACGATATACCAATTTCATAAAACAAGCCGCTAACCTCAAGTATAACCCTGTTTTTTTCTTTCTTTATCAGTTTACCTTTAATACGATAAATCATTGTTACCTTAATTATCCAAAGCCAAATATTCAACGAATAAGCAATCTCATTTCCCCGAAGCTTTAGCGAAGGAGAATAACTTTTCTACTTTTTGATAATGAGAAAACGCGACAACTAAAGAAAAAGCATCAGCCGTATGTATGGATTTAAATTTTTTTCCTAATACATTTTCTGCCATTTTCTTTACTTGTTCAGAATTACCACTACCTTTACCCAAAAATGATTTTCTTGCCCGTGTAGAAGAATATTCATAAAATCCTATTCCTTTTTGAAATGATAGTAACGCAACTATTCCACGCACTTGTGATAATACGCCTAAAGTGGTGGGATGACGATGATGAGAATAAAGTGTTTCAACAATAATCGCGTTGATATTGTATTCCCTAGTTTTATCTTCCAATTTATCAAAGATACACCCTAATTTTTGAGGAAGCAATTGTTTTTTTGAAAGAGTAATTTCTCCTTCCTCCAGTAAATTGACATCTAATTTATTTACGTCACAAACACAATATCCGCAAACCTGAATCCCAACATCCACGCTTAAGACAACCATTTTAAACGAATTTTAAATTCTAAATATTATTTCAAATTTATCATTTATCAATTAGCATTTTAAATTTTTAGATATCAACTTTTTTAAATGCTAATTTTAAAATGTTAATTGGTAAATTTAAAATTCCTTATTCTATTTCCTGTGCTATTTCTTCTAGAACATCATCAGGAATATCAAAATTAGAGTAGACCACTTGAACATCATCATGGTCTTCTAACGCTTCAACCAGAGAAAGCACTTGTTTTGCCTGATTTCTCGTAACTTTTAGCGTAGAATTTGGCAACTTAGTTAATTCCGATGATTCCCATTTAATGCCTTTATTACTAAGCGCGGTTTTCACAGTTTCAAAATACTTAGGTTCACAATAAATTTCATAATTTTTGTCGCCTGATTTTATATCTTCAGCGCCAGCATCAACGCTTATTGAAAATAACTCTTCTTCCGCTATTTGAGATTTATCAACTAGCAAATATCCTTTAGCAGTAAAAATCCAAGCTACACTTCCGCTTCCTGCCAGATTACCGCCTTTCTTAGAAAATATATTTCGGATTTCAGCAGAAGCTCTATTTTTATTATCTGTAAGGGCTTCTACCATTATCGCGACACCGCCTGGACCATACCCCTCAAATAAACAACTTTCATAACTTACACCGGGAAGTTCCCCTGTTCCTTTTTTTATTCCTTTGTCAACGTTATCTTGAGGCATATTAGCCTCTCTTGCTCTACTAATAGCTGTTCGTAATCTAGCGTTCATATCAGGATTTCCGCCGCCTTCTCGTGCGGCTACAGTAATTTCTCGTATTAATTTAGTAAAAACGCGACCTCTTTTCGCGTCAGCAGCGCCCTTTTTATGTTTGATACTTGCCCACTTTGAATGACCACTCATATTTAACCTCCTTCACTCCAAAAAACCAACAGCTTTTTTCGCTAACTTATCGGCTTCTTGATTTTTTTCTCTTCTTACATGTTCAATTTCAAATCTATTAAATTTTGAAATAATTGTTTTTGCTAAAATGAAAAGAGAAACGATATTATTGTTCTTTACCTTATAATTGCCTTTTATCTGTTCACATAATAACTGACTATCTGAATAAACTTTACAATTTGTTTCACCTAAAGACATCGCGTCTACGAGAGAAAAAATTAACGCCATGTATTCAGCAAAATTATTTGTTTGTACTCCTAACGCGACACTTCCTTTTTTTAAAGTTTTACCGTCTTTATAGATTAAATACCCTACACCTGTTTTTCCAGGATTGCCAGAACAAGCACCATCCACATAAATTTCTATCATCCTTCAATATCCTCAGGAATATACAAAATCCGAACACAGCTATCACAGAAGATTAAATCCTTATACATTTTTATCTCATTTATTGTTTTATGATTTGTTCTCAAAAAACAAGCGCCGCAACTATCATGATTAACTGGCGCCAACGCTAATCCCGACCGGGAATTTAGTAATCTTTCATATTTAGAAAGAATCGCCTTATCAACGTCTCTACTTATTTTGCCGCGTTTATCTTGGGCGATTTTAAGTTGAATTTCTATTTCTTTTTGTTCGTTTAATATTTCGTTTTCTTTTTCCTTGCTTTCCTTTTCATATTGAGCAACTTTTTCACGCTGTTTTTTTAATTGTGCTTGAGCTTGTTCAATTTTTTCTAGAACAGTTAAGACTGCGTCCTCTAAAACAGAAATATCCGCTTTTAACGATGATATTTCCGAAAGCTTTGCCTGATATTCTTTATTAGTTTTTAATTGATAAAGTTGCGTATTAGATTTACTTATAGCGGCTTCCTTAGTAGCTAAATCTAATTCTTTTTCTTTTTTATTAATTTGTGTCTCTTTTGCACTGATTTCAAACTCTTCTAATATCTTCGCTTTTTCTTGAAATTCATTTTTTATTTTGCTTAAAATGATAGGATTATCTATATCTTTTTTCCTCGTAAGCGCGTATATCTGAGAATCAATTTTCTGCAACTCGACTAATTTAATAATTTCTTGTTTCAGATCAATTCTCATTATAATTTTTCAATTCCCGATTACTAACTTTATTTAGTGCTTAGTTCATATATTAATATTTTCTTATTACTCTACTACGAACTATCAATGGGCACAGCCCGATTCGAACGGGCGACTTCTACGATGTGAACGTAGCGCTCTAACCAACTGAGCTATGTGCCCAAAGCTTCGCTAGAAATTTGACTCCCAAATTTCCAATCTCTACTATCTAATCACTAAACACTAAACACTAACAACTAAACACTATTCATGGGCCCGCAGGGACTCGAACCCCGGACCAATTGATTATGAGTCAACTGCTCTAACCAACTGAGCTACG
>JAHISK010000066.1 GCA_018818105.1 Candidatus Omnitrophota bacterium
ATAAGCACCAAATGACAATTTTCAAATGTTCAAAACATCAATATTTTCTATATTGTTTGGAATTTTGATCATTGGATATTAGAATTTATTTGTAATTTGGAAATTGTTATTTGGGATTTATAAAAACTTTTGACAATACCACTCAGCATAAAAGGAGGATATAATGAAGGATGAAAAGTCTATTGCCGAGAATAAAAAGAAATCATTGGAGTTAACTCTTGCTCAAATAGAGAAACAGTTTGGGAAGGGCTCTATAATGCGTATGGACGGCGGGATGAGACTTGATGTTGACGTTATTCCTACGGGAATTATTCCTTTGGATAAAGCGTTAGGTGTAAGTGGGCTTCCTAAGGGAAGAGTTGTTGAAGTTTTTGGTCCGGAATCTTCAGGAAAAACAACGTTAACATTGAGTATCATTGCTCAAGCGCAAGCGGCTGGAGGAACAGCCGCTTTTATTGATGCCGAACACGCTTTTGATCCTAATTATGGTAAAATTATTGGCGTAAAATTAGAAGAGTTGTTAATTTCTCAGCCAGATACTGGTGAACAGGCTTTAGAAATTGTAGAAGCATTAGTTAGATCTAACGCCATAGAGTTAATCGTTATAGATTCAGTCGCCGCGTTAACTCCTCGCGCTGAGATAGAGGGAGAGATGGGTGATTCTCAGATAGGGTTGCAGGCACGCCTTATGAGTAAGGCATTAAGAAAGTTAACCGCGGCGATAAGTAAGTCTAGAACTTGCGTGGTGTTTATTAACCAAATAAGAGAGAAAATCGGAGTAATGTTTGGGTCCCCTGAAACTACCCCAGGGGGACGGGCTTTGAAGTTTTATTCTTCAGTAAGAATAGACTTAAGAAGAATATCTACTATTACGACACCTCAGGATGGTTCTGTAGGAATTCGCGTGAGGGCTAAGATTGTAAAGAATAAGGTGGCACCGCCATTTAAAGAAGCAATTTTTGAAATTATGTATAATGAGGGTGTTTCTAAAGTGGGGGCGCTAATTGACGCGGCGGTTGATTGTGAAGTTGTTAAAAAATCCGGCAGCTGGTTTGCTTATAAAGATAAGAATTTAGCCCAAGGCAAGGAACAGTTAAGAACTGTTTTAAGGGCGGATGAGACATTAAGGAAAGAAATAAATGATGAACTTGATAAAATAATATATCCGGAGAGAAGTAAAGAGATAGTATAGCGAAGGATGAGGAATGAGGGATGAGGGACGAAAAACAAGAAACGTCCTTCGTCTTTCGTGCTTCGTCCTTCGTGAAAATGGGAGGAAAGTTATGAAAAAGACGGTGATGTTTTTTTTATCTCTATTTTTTTTGTTCGCTCTACCGCTGTATTCTCAGGATCATGGTGAGTTAGAAAAAGCGACAATTAAAGTTGCTCAAGAAGTTGGTCCAGCGGTTGTTTCTATAAGTAGTGTAGTTACAGAAAAAGCGGGACGATTTTATTTAGGATCCCCTTTTGAAGAGTTTGAGGATGATCCTTTTAGGCATTTTTTTGAGGAGTTTTTTGGTGAGTACTCAGAAAAAGAATATAAAAGAATGGGATTAGGCAGCGGTGTGATTATTGATAAAGAGGGGTACATTTTAACTAATGATCATGTTATTTCAGGAGCCAGTGAAGTTAAAGTTAAGCTTTCCGACGGTAGGGAGTTTGACGCTCAAATAAAAGGAACAGATAAAAGAAGTGATTTAGCAGTGATAAAGATAGAAGCTAAAGATTTACCTATCGCGAAATTAGGGAATTCTGATGAACTCAGGATTGGTCAGTGGGTTATGGCTATAGGTAATCCGTTTGGTTTTGCTATTCAGAATCCAGAACCAACGGTTACAGTAGGGGTAATAAGCGCGTTAAATAGATATATGTCGGCTATGGGAAGAAGGGATAGATCATATGATGACCTGATCCAGACAGACGCGGCAATTAATCCTGGGAATAGCGGAGGGCCGTTGGTTAATCTTGATAGTGAAATCGTCGGAATAAATACAGCGATTATTACAACTTCCGGTGGGTATCAAGGATTAGGATTTGCTATCCCTATAAAGAAAGCCAATAGGATTTTAAATAAGCTGATAAAAGGAGAAAAAATCCTTTATGGATGGTTAGGTGTAAGTATTCAAGATTTAAATGAGGATTTACGCAGTTATTTTGGAATAAAAGAAAAAGAAGGCGTAATTATAGTTAAGGTTTATAAAGATTCACCCGCGGAAAAGGGCGGTATGCGTGAGGGAGATTTAATATTAAGTTATGATGATAAAACCGTTAAAGCAACTCGGGATTTAGTCAGGCTTGTTTCGTTCACGGAGGTAGGTATAAAAGTTCCTATGAAGATAATTCGCGAAGGCAAGGAAAAGGTATTAAGCGTAAAAATCGGTAGGAGTCCAGGAGAAGAAGGCGAAGAATTAGAAGTTGAACCTGAAGCTAAAAAGGAATTCACCTTTAGAGGAATGGAGGTCGCGGAGTTAACCACGTTATATAAACAACGGTATAGAATAAGAGAGGATAAGGGCGTAGTTATTATATATATAGAAGACGGTTCATTAGCTGATAAGAGTGGATTACGGGTAGGAGATTTAATTATTAGAATGGAAGGTAAGGATATAAAGAGTAAAGATGATTTTATTGAGATTACTTCGAAAATAAAAGGAAGTTGTCTTATAAAAACTAATCGAGGTTACTTTGTCCTTAAGAATGAACGTGAATGAATTTTTCCATATTAAAAATTAATTGGATGACAAATAATAGTTGTTTGGGTGGCGTTTTGATTTTTAATGCGAGATTATAAGAAAGCGCTTAATTATTCTTTCCTTCTTCTAAAATATAGATCTAGGAGTAAAGGTGAAATTATTGGACGTCTTAAAAAGAGAGGCGTTTCCGATACGCTAATTGATAAAGTTGTTGAATATTTACAGGAATATAATTATATAAATGATAAAGATTTTTCCTGCGCCTTTTTAGAGGTGTCTTTGAATAAAGGATGGGGACCTAAGAAAATAGAGTTCGCTTTAAAAAATCTAAAGGTTTCGCAAGACTTAATAGAAGAAACATTAAAAGATAAGAGTATATATCATAATAAAATAAGAGAATTGATAGATAAGCAATTTTTTCGCTATAAGAACAAGAAAAATCCTTATCAAAAAGTTATAAAATATATGTTAACCAGAGGATTTGAGTATGACATGATTGCTGAACAAATTAATAATATAGGATTGGATAGTAAGTTATAAGAATTAACAAGTGATAAGTTGTAAGTAGTAAGGATTAAGGAGAAAACAGAGAGAGAAATTTATATAGAAGATTTGGACTTTATATTTTTTCTTTTTCCTAATCCTTAATTCTTATCACTTAATTCTGAAAAATATGAAAACTCAAGACCTACGAAAAAAGTATTTGGATTTTTTTAAAGAAAGAAAACATGTTGTTTTTTCTTCTGATAGGTTGGTTGGCGATGATGACTCCGTTTTGTTTACTTGTGCGGGAATGAATCAGTTTAAACCTTATTTTTTAGGTGAGAAAAAGCATGTAACTAGGGCTACTTCGTGTCAGAAGTGCTTGCGTACCGGTGATTTAGAAGAAGTTGGCAGGACGCCGTATCATCATACTTTCTTTGAAATGTTAGGTAATTTTTCTTTCGGAGATTATTTCAATAAAGAAACAATAGAATTTGCTTGGGAGTTTCTTTGTAAAGAGCTAAATATGAAAGAAGAAAATTTATGGGTTTCGGTGTACAAAGAAGATGAGGAAGCTTATCAGATTTGGAAAGATTATATTGGCGTAGACCCCCAAAGAATTGTTAGGTTAGACCAGAAGTCTAATTTTTGGCCGGCGCAAGCTCCTGCTTTTGGTCCTAATGGTCCCTGTGGACCGTGTTCTGAAATTTTCTTTGATAGAGGTCGATCCGTTGGATGTGGTAAACCGGAATGCAACCCTGACTGCGACTGTTTTCGGTTCGTTGAGATTTGGAATTTAGTGTTTACTCAATTTAACCGTGTAGGAGAGAATAAGTTAGAAGAGTTACCTCAAAAGAATATCGATACGGGCATGGGGCTTGAAAGAATGGCTTCAGTGTTACAAGGTAAAGATTCTAATTTTCAGATAGATATTTTAGCGCCATTGGTAGAGAAGGTAAAAGAGATAATAAAGATTAAGGAAACTGACGCGCAAGTAATAAGTTTAATTAACGCTATAGTTGATCATGGAAGGGCGGTAACTTTTGCTATTTGTGATGGAGTTTTCCCTTCTAATGAAGAAAGAGGGTATGTGGTAAGAAAACTAATTAGAAAAGCGGTATGGAAAGCAAATTTATTAGGCAGAAAAGAGCCCTTTTTACATAAATTGCCTTTGCTTTGCGCTGAGATTATGAAAAGTCAATATCCCGATGTTTACGATAATAAAGATAATATTTCACAGATTGTGTTATCAGAAGAAGAAAAATTTATTTATACGCTGGGCGAAGGAAGGACTCAGTTTAGCGGGATAGTTAAAGATTTAAAAAAGGCAGGAGGAGATACAGTTAACGCCGCGGACTGTTTTCGCTTGTATGATACATATGGTTTTCCTTTAGAGTTGAGTAAAGAAATGGCTTCTTCTCACAATCTGAAAATAGACGAAGAAGGATTTGGCGAGTTATTAAAACAACAGCAGGCACGGTCTCGTAAAAACAGTATGTTTGGTGAAGAAATTTTTAAAAAAGTTGGCCTTTTTATTTCAACAGTTAGCCGCTTTAGCGGGTACGAACAGCTTAAGGCGGAAAGCCAAATCCTGCGACTAATTAGAGATAATAAAAACTGTGATAGTTTGAATCAAGGAGATAGCGGATTCGTTGTTTTAGATATTACTCCTTTTTATCCCGAAGGCGGCGGGCAGTTAACTGATAAAGGGCTTATAAAAACAAAGGAAGGAGAATTCAGCGTTGAAAAAGTAGTTAAAGTTAATGAGGCCATTGTGCATAGCGGTAAAGTGATCAAAGGCAAAATCATTAAGGGGGGAGCTTTTGTTTCAGTTGACAGTGATAGGCGTAAGGCGTTGGCTCGTTCTCATACAGCGACGCATCTTTTGCAAGCGGCGCTGCGAAAAATTTTAGGGTCTGGCGTAACGCAGCAAGGATCTTTAGTTGATGAAGATAAGTTGCGGTTTGATTTTACTCATTTTAATCGGCTGACGGATAATCAAATAAAAAAAATAGAAGAAGAAGTGAATAAATTTATTTTAAGGGCAGATATGGTAGAAAAACGCCTTGTTTCGTATGCCGAAGCTAAAGAAGCGGGAGCTTTAGCTTTTTTTAAGGATAAGTATGGAGAGTCTGTAAGGGTTGTTTCTATTTCGGATTATAGTAAAGAGTTATGCGGCGGAACCCATCTTGATAATACTTCAGGAGTAGGCCTTTTTTCTATAGTTTCAGAGGCTTCAATAAGCAGCGGGGTTAGGCGGATAGAGGCGGTGGTAGGGATGGGTGCTTATAATAATTTAAAAAGCATCGGCGATAGTGTAAGTGGAATTGAAACTCTATTACGGTGTAACCATAAAGATTTAAAACCGGCAGTTATTAAGTTGATAGATGATTTGAAAAAAGAAAAGGATAAAAATTCTCGGTTAGAGAAAAAAATGATATCTTTACAGGTGTCAGAATTAATTAAAATGAAGCAAAAGATAAAGGGAAGAGATTTTTTAGTATGTACATTCGAGGAAAAGAATTATCCTGTTCTTTTGTATTTATCGGATCTTCTGAAGAAAAAGATGGATTCAGGCTTTATGTTTTTAATCTCATCGTGTGAGGGCAAAGATATTTTTGTGTGTTCCGTGAGCGATGATTATCTTAAAGAAGGGATTACTTGCAAAAAATTTATTTCAGAGTTTGGAAAAGAATTGTTTTTGAAAGGCGGCGGCCGGGATAATTTATCTCAGGGAGTTATATTAAGTAGAACAAAGGGATTCTTAACAAAATTAGATGATTGTATCAAAAAATTATTAAGCCAATGAGAGTAGTTAGAAATTTAGAAGGATTAGAGAAACTGATATTAAAGCGGCGGGCATCTTCGGTTACCATCGGTGAAAGGGTTACTAAAATCATAAAGAATGTCCGGACCGCCGGTGACGATGCTTTGGTAGAATATACAAGAAAGTTTGATAATGTGAAGATTTCAGCTAAAGAGTTAAAGGTAAGTGAGGCCGAAATAAGCGCGGCGTTTAATGAACTGGATTCGTCTTTAATATCAGCATTCAAAACAGCAATTGATAATGTAACAAGATTTTATAAAGGACAGCTTCCTCGATCATTAAGGGTTAAAGAAAGTAATGGCAAAGTGCTTACTACGAGGTATTCTCCTTTAGAACGAGTGGGGGTGTATGTTCCTGCCGGCACAGCGCCACTCGTTTCCTCAGTTTACATGGCGGTTATTCCAGCCGTTGTCGCGGGAGTTAAAGAGATTGTGTTGGTATCTCCTCCTTCTAAGGAAAAGATGGTAAATCCTTTTGTGTTAGCGGTGGCATCGTTGCTTAAAATAAAAAATATTTACCGTATAGGCGGGGCTCAGGCAATTGCCGCTTTAGCCTATGGGACAAAAACTATAAAAAAAGTTGATAAAATCGTTGGTCCGGGAAACGAGTTTGTTACAGAAGCAAAAAGGCAAGTTTTTGGTGAAGTAGATATTGATATGCTTGCCGGACCTTCGGAAGTTGTTATCCTTGCTTCTCAGGGGGCGAATCTAGACTATATTGTTGCTGATTTGGAAGCGCAGATGGAACATCATAATGGCAGTGGTATAGTCATTACTAATTCACGTAAGATAATTAGAGGTTTACGAAATAAAAAAGTTGAAGGGTTAGCGTTGCGGATACGTAATTTAGAAGAAGCCGCGTTAGTGATTAATAGAATCGCGCCGGAACATTTAGAAGTTTTAACAAAGAAACCATCGTTAGTATTAAAGCATATTAAAAATGCTGGAGCAATCTTTTTGGGCGAGTATAGTCCTGTGGCGTTAGGTGATTATATAGCAGGACCTAGTCATGTTCTTCCCACAGGAGGAAGCGCGCGATTTTTTTCTTCTCTTTCAGTTAGGGAGTTTTTAAAAGAAATTCATGTGATAAGTTATACCAAAAAAGCGTTAATGGAAGAAGCCGCTGTCTTAGAAAAAATTGCCTCGTTAGAAGGTATGACTAAACATATAGAAAGTGTTAAGAAGAGAATAACCAGTTAAAATAGCGTAGAGCGTATAGGAAAGAAAAGATTTTTACTATCCGCTAAACGCTATGCGCTAGTAAAGAGGAGAGATATGCGAAAGGAAAAGATTCAGAGAAAAACTAATGAAGTTGATATTAATGGTGAAATTGTTATTGATGGGAGCGGTAAGACTGATATTAAAACCGGATTCGGTCCCTTAGATCATTTACTTACAGTATTTGCTTTTCATGGATTATTTGATTTAACACTTAACGCGACAGGGGATTTAGCCCATCATATAATTGAAGATATTGGTATCGCTTTAGGAAAAGCGTTTAATCAGGCGTTAGGGGATAAAGCGGGTATTAATCGGTATGGTTCGTTTTCTTTGGTAATGGATAAAGTAGTAGTTGAGGTAAATATTGATATTAGCGGCCGGCCGACGTTAGAAAAAAAACAGATACAAGATGTGGTTGATTTATCGGGCTGTTTTGATGATACTAATTTTACATTTAAAAATGCTGAAGAATTTTTAGAGTCGTTTGTTCATCACTCGGGAATTAGTTTAGTTTATATTATAAAATCCGGTGAAGGCGATCTGCATCATATATTAGAGGCGCTTTTTAAAGCAATGGGTAAAGCCCTAGATCAGGCTACAGGAATTGACCCTCGTAGAAAAGGTGTTCCGTCTACAAAAGGAATAATAGATTAGACCGAAGACCAAAGACCATAGCCCATAGACCAAAAATTTCTGTTAGAAAATTTTGAGGGAATGGTTTATTTTTAGTTTTTAGTCTGTAGTCTTTGGTCTTTTGTCTTTGGTCTAAAATTATGATAGTAATAATTGATTATGGAATGGGAAATTTGAGAAGCGTACAGAAAGCGGGTCAATTTCTAGGTCAACGCCTGCGAGTGACTGATTCAATATCGGTTATAAAGAAAGCAAAAAAAATAATTCTTCCCGGGGTGGCGCATTTTGGTCAAACAGTTAAAGAATTAAAGAAAAGAAAACTATTTAAGATTATAAAGGAAAGAATAAATGATGGCGTTGGTTTTTTTGGTATTTGTATAGGAATGCAGTTGCTATTTGATGAAAGTGAGGAAGCTTCGGGAATTAAGGGTTTGAGCATTATTAAGGGTAAAGTGAAAAGGTTTAAAACTAAAGGGTTAATTGTTCCTCATATGGGGTGGAATCAAATTAGAAGACAGAAGACAGAAGACAGAAGACAGAAGACGGAAGACTGAATATAGAATATAAAAAACAGAAAGACGATTTGTTTAAGGGGGTTAGGGATGGGAGTTATTTTTATTTTGCTAACTCTTATTATTACGCCCCTTTAGATAAGTCGGTAATAGCTTCAACTACTGATTATGGCGTTGAGTTTGTTTCTTCTATCCATAAAGATAATATATGGGGAGTACAGTTTCATCCGGAGAAAAGTCAAGAATTAGGGATGAAGGTTCTGAATAATTTTTTGAATCAGGGCTAATATAAAACCTTTTATGGTACGTAAAGATATAACAAAAATTTCTTTTGTGAAGTCTTGATGTCCGGATGGAGAGTCGCATGTGAAGCCGATTTTATCGGCTGAACCGAGGTGTCTTTTGCTTTGATTATGATGTTTTTTCATTATCAATACGATTTTAGGACTCATATGCGAGCAAAAGAATTATTTTTGTTATATCTTTAAAGTAGCAAAGGCTGAAAGGATAGATATGGTAATAATTCCAGCTATTGATTTATGGGAAGGTAAAGTTGTTCGTCTTAAGAAAGGGGATCCGGCGCAGTCTACTGTGTATAGCAGCGAGCCGTTAGAGATAGCCCGTAAATGGGCGCGAATGGGCGCAAAACTTTTGCATTTAGTTGATTTATCCGCGGCCTTGGGGAAGAAGGATAATTTAGAGGTGATTAAAACAATAATAGCAGAGAAAATAATAAAAGTAGAAATA
>JAHISK010000067.1 GCA_018818105.1 Candidatus Omnitrophota bacterium
ATAAGCACCAAATGACAATTTTCAAATGTTCAAAACATCAATATTTTCTATATTGTTTGGAATTTTGATCATTGGATATTAGAATTTATTTGTAATTTGGAAATTGTTATTTGGGATTTATAAAAACTTTTGACAATACCAAGTATTCTCGAGGGAGGAGAAAAATGAAGAAGAAAATCTTAATTTTATTAACAATATCATTTTTACTTAATGTTAATCAAACTAAAGCTCAAGATAAAAAAGAAACTAGCGGCAATTATAATTTAGGAGAAATCATCGTTACCGCGACAAAAACAGAACAGTACCAAGCTAATGTGGGAAGTTCTTCCACTGTAATCACCGCGGAAGCGATAGAACAAAGCGGAAAAACTAATGTACTGGATATCTTACGAGATACCGCCGGTGTATCAATTATACAAAGTGGAGGATATGGAGGAGCAACGGAAGTTTTTTTACGCGGCGCTAAATCCGGGCATACTCTGGTTTTAATTGATGGTGTTGAGGTAAACGACCCCATGAAAAGCGACCGGTCTTTTGACTTCGCCCATTTAACTACCGATAATATCGCCCGCATTGAAATAATTCGCGGTCCCCAATCTACACTTTACGGATCAGACGCCATGGCAGGAGTAATCAATATCATCACAAAAAAAGGAGAAGGCCCCCTTCAATGGCAAGCGTCCTTTGAAGGAGGATCCCATAACACTTTTAAAGAAAGCTTAGGTTTTAGCGGCGCCGGCGAAAAACTGGATTACGCTTTTTCCATGGCACACTTTGACAGTGACGGAATATCTAAAGCCGTTGACGGAGCGGAAAAAGACGGATACGATAACATAACCTTTTCAAACCGTTTAGGATACGATATTACTGAAACCGCTAATCTGGATTTTTCTTTACGCTTTACGAACGCTAAATACGATTATGACGACGGCGCCTATCAGGATGACCCAAATAAAACCGGATGGTGGAGACACTTCATGAGTAAAACCGAATTTAAGCAGGCTATAAATACAATATGGAATCATAAACTATCTTTATCATACTCAAAAACAAGAAGAGAATTAAAAAATGAAGCCGACGTCATAGACCCCACAGATGACACTCATAACTGGTTTAGAGGCAACCTGACAAAAATAGAATGGCAAAATAATATTTATCCTACCAATTGGATGACATCTACTTGCGGATTTGAATATGAAGAAGAAAGAGGATATGGCGACGGCAGGGTAGCATCAAAACCAAGCAGATTTGACCGAAAAGCAATAACAACTAAAGGATATTACATACAAAATCAGTTTAACCTACTTGATAATTTATCTATTATCGGCGGATTGCGCGGCGATTACCACGAACTCTTCGGATCAGAAACTACCTACAAAATATCGACTTCTTATATTGTTTCAAAAACTTCAACCCGCCTTAAAGCCAATTGGGGAACAGGATTTAAATCGCCATCTATCTATCAGCTTTACTCTTCAAACTACGGTAATATAAACTTGGCGCCGGAAGAAAATATGAGCTTTGACTTTGGACTAGGTCAATATTTTTACAACGACAAAATTTCAGTTGATTTAAACTACTTTTATAGCGACTTTAAAAACATGATTGAGTGGAATACAAGATATAAAAATATTGATAACGCCCAAATTAAAGGAGTTGAAATGGAATCTTCCTTTAAGATATCTCCGCAATTATCCCTTTCGGGAAATTATACATACACTCAAACAAAAGATAATGAATCAGCAATGAAAATACGACGCCGACCGAAAAATCAAATGAGCTTAGGGTTAAACTGGACGTTTCTTGAAAAAGGAAATATTAACTTAACAACAAGCTACATCGGGCACAGCTGGGACGATACTGCTAACACGGTGAAAATAAAACCATACGCTAAAATTGACTTATATACCTCATATAATTTAACAGACACTTTTCAAATTTTTGGCAAAATAGATAACCTTTTCAACAAAACATATCAGCAAGTACGAGGGTACGCCAACTCAGGAATCTCATTTTACGCGGGAGGGAAAATTAAATTTAATTAATTGTAGGGGCGGGCCTTGCGTCCGCCCGTTATAATGTGCGCCCGGCATGGCGCAAAGACTAAGAGGTGAAAGTCCTCTATGAGCCCGGTGTGGGGAATCATTAGCTGAACAGCAAGGGTGTCTATCGTGAGGTAGAATCTGAAGGAAGCTGAAAGCAAAACACTGACTCGACG
>JAHISK010000068.1 GCA_018818105.1 Candidatus Omnitrophota bacterium
CGGGACACGCGGTGTGGGCAAGGCCTTTTATGAAGAAAAAGGCCGCGATATCTATGATCTTATTTGGTACATGGGGAAAAAGATAGTACCTGATCTTGATTACCTTATAGCTAAAAATGTGGATGAGGCTAAAGATTTACGCACACTCTTCGATAAGCTTACAATCAAAATGAACGCTGTTAGCAATGCAAACCTTAAGCAGGATCTTTTGCCGCTTTTTCTAAACCGTGGTTATATTGAAAATTGGCTCACAAACTGGAGAGAAAGCTATTTGCGTCTTTTCGAAGCATATAAAATCTGTACTGTAACAGTATTAGAGAGCGTGCAGGTACATCAGCATTTCGATACAGATAATTTTTCATTTATATTTACCTACAACACTAAAGAAGAAGGAAAGTCTTGTCGAATACGATATGGAATAAGTGAATATTGGATTGAGTTTCGGGAAGGAAATTTAACGATTAAAATAGATGAAAATATAAATAAAATTATTAAAATTACTCGTGATGGAATAAGTACACAATCCCTTCCGGAAGATAAACTTAAACAGTACGCTACTCTTTTTTACCAGAAAACCGAGAATTATCTGAATAAGGCAAAGCGAATCATGCTTGGTAGAAGCATTGATACCAAGCTCATTAGGATGACGGCAAATAATTTAAACCAGAAAGAACAGATCGTTCTTAATAAATCAGCGCTGTTGTCTTGCGATCTTGAGGATTTGTTGAAATAAGGATTTTTAAAGAGAGTGAATTTTTAAGGAGATTTTTATATGGGTACAAATAGCATATTGATAATTTTATTACCTATTCTTTCAGGAATTATTGGTTCCTACATTACTTATTATTTAACATCAAAATCTAAAAAGATCGAAGCTATATTAAGATTCAAGGAAGAAAAATATACCAATCTTTTAGTTTTGCTTCAGGGGTTTGTAGGTGTAACAGCTCAGGGATATCTTAAAAAATCTTTTTTTGAAGAACAATATAAATCGTGGCTGTATTGTTCTGATGAAGTAATTGAAGCGATAAATAAAATGGTTCGGTTAGTAATATCGAAAAAAGGCAAGACGCCTAATCGGGAAGAAGGTAAAAAAGCAATTGGTGATATTGTTGTTGCGATGAGAAAAGATTTGCTTGGGAAAACTAAGTTAAATTATCACGATTTTCAGTATACAGATGTTATCGAATAACAAACGGAGGTGTTCATGAACGGCATAAAAAAAAGATTTGGTGCTTTATGATAAGCAAGGCAAAGTTGTAAAAGTTTATCCGTATGGCAGTGAACCACAACAGCGATGGGAGAAAGTTTTTGACATTTTGTACGAAGCGCGTAAACGGTCTCTGGAAAAGAAAGCAGAAAAGAAATTACAGAAAGGACAGTTATTAGACAGCCAAATAGAAGAATGTGATAAAAAGGTATTTCGTAAATGCGCCAAGCGGTCAGCCAAAAAATACAATATGACTCAAACAGCAAGAATTTTAGGGGTACATCGGGAGATATTATATTATTGGATCAAGAAAGGCTGGCTTAAACCAAAACGCGACTATAGGAACTATCCGGTTTTTACAGTTTTAGACATTGAAAAGCTAATAAACTGGAAAAATACGATAAAATGTTAAGAGTTTTGAAGATCCACAAAAAATACTTAATCTTTTGGCTTATAAGGAGTTAAAAGTATTTTTGCATCCCGCACGTTCATCTGATTAGACAGTTTTATGTAAACCTTAAATGAAGGATTTAAAATTACACAATCTACTATGAACCAAGAAGTTACAACAAAAAAAGTGTTCATCCGGACCCTGGGCTGGCCGATGGCCAGTTTATAGTAAGTCGATGATGAGCATTGCCGCGGCGCTGGTGGGGGAATAATCTCCGGATAAACAATCTCTTATAATCTCATATAGTTAAAATATGAGATTAAGCACGCCTGAGGGCGGTTCTAAATGTCCGGTCCTTTAAGATGTCCACTTGCCAGCGGACATTTACGCTTACCAGAGCCCGCAGATAAAAATAGTTTGACTTTCTGTCAGAAAAAGTATATAGTTTTTCTGACAAGAAAAGGAGCTGTTAATGACCCAAAGCATTAATAATAAGGTGCTCAGTAGAATATATTGTAAGAAAAGGGGTTGGGTTTTTACCCCAGTCAATTTTCTTGATTTAGGGAGTCGTGCAGCTATAGATCAGATATTAGGGCGTTTGGCCAGATCCGGAACCATTCGCAGATTGGCTCGCGGCCTTTATGACTACCCAAGAAAACACCCCGATTTTGGCGATATCCCTTCTAATTATGAGCGTATAGCTCAGGTTTTGGCGGGAAGAGATAGTTTGAAGATTCAGCCCTCCGGAGCTTATGCCGCAAATTTACTTGGTTTATCCGATCAGGTTCCGGCAAAGATTGTTTTTTTAACAGACGGGCATTCACGAACAGTTAAAGTTGGAAAGCTGACCATTAAACTAAAAAGAACAACTCCTAAAAATATGGCAACAGCCGGACGAATAAGCGGGTTAGTTATTCAGGCTTTGCGTTATTTAAAAAAGAATAATGTAGACTCAGCTATCATAGCAAAACTTAAAAGGCGATTATCCGGTGAGGATAAAAGCATACTTATGAGAGATTTACGATACGCGCCTGTTTGGATAGGTGAAATATTTAGAAGATTAATTTAATAGTTAATCATCAAGTTAACAAAGAGGGAAAAATCATAATGAAATATAAACTATTCATAAGCGCTAATCAAAAAGAGTTAAAAGAAGAACGGTTCGCGATCAAAGACGTTATTACCGGTAATGCGACTTTGCGTGGATTTTTTGACGCGTTTCTTTTTGAAGATTTACCAGTCAAGGGTAAATCAGCCGTTACAACATATCTTAAGAACGTGACTAATAGCGATGTCTACGTGTGTATTGTTGGGAATACCTATGGCGATAAAGGCAAGGACGGATTATGTCCGACTGAACGGGAATTCCGGCATTTTTTAAAAACAAAATCAAGGGCGGAAATTTTCGCTTTTATTAAAGGTAATTCAGCCTATGATAAAAAGAGGGATAAGGATACTCAGAATTTTGTTAAGGATATCAGGGCTTCTTTTATCTATAAAAGATTTCGTAATGTCGACGATTTAAAGACACAGGTTTTAAACAGCCTTATCTCATTCTTAGATGATAAAGGAGAGTTTGCAAAAGGCCCTTTTGATAAAACGGTACGCAAGGATCTTGGATATGAGACAATTGACGAAAAAGCAGTGAAAGATTTTTTGCGGAGAAGGGCGGATGAGCTGGACGTTGAAATTCAAAAAATTACAGTTAAGAATTTTTTAACTAATACACTTAAAGTAGTTAAGAAAGACAATGGCGATCTGCATCCTACAAATGCCGCGTTGCTTTTCTTTGGCAAAGATCCGTCAGAACATATTTCACATCACGAAATAAGGATAGCGCGTTTTAAAGGCACTGACCGATTTGAAACTCTCGATTCACAAGAAATCAAAGGGCATATTTATAAGATGTTGGATGAAGTGCGATCCTTTGTAAGACGCAATACACGCTTGGCAAATAAAATAGTCGAATTTAAACGCGTAGATATTCCTGAATATCCATTTGAAGCTATCCGTGAGGCTCTTATTAACGCTATCGCGCATAGAGACTATACTCGCCGAGGCGCTCCAATAATGGTTGCAATTTTCGATGATCGTATTGAAGTTCGCAATCCTGGCGGGCTCTTACCCGGGCTTGATATTAAAAACTTGGAAGGACAGCATGAAACTCGTAATAAGGCTATTTGTTCTATATTTCATGAGACTCTGGATATGGAGCGTTACGGGACAGGTATTACTAAAATGAAAAAATACATGAAAGGACACGGTCTTTCTGTTCCCAAGTTATCAGAGGAAGGTGACAATTTTGTTGTGAAGTTTTTCGGGCCCGGAGATAAGATTTTGAACCTTGTTTCCAGTATTCCGGAAGAACGTCAAACGGACCTTAAAAAATTGGGATTGAATGAACGTCAGGTTGAAGCGTTACGGCTGATGGTCAACGAAAAGAAATCGATGACGATTGCGTCGTATTTAGAATTATTTAAAGATATTGTTAAAAAGACGGCTATTAGAGATTTCAAGCAGTTGGTGGAAACTGGTTTAGTGAGGAAGGTTGGATATAAGAAGGGGGCTTATTTCTGCGCGGCAGAGAATGTCCCTAAAAAATAGAGAATGTCCTTAAAAATGTCTCTAAAACAGATGTCTCTAAAAGGTTGAAAATGTTGGTTCTTTCTTAATTAATGTGGAATCTCCTCGGGTTTAAGTAACCACAATGTTGATGAATTTTTAATCTAAAGTAATTGATATCTTTGTAGCCATAAGCCATCCGTTTTAGGCGTTTAACTTTATTGTTAAAGCCTTCA
>JAHISK010000069.1 GCA_018818105.1 Candidatus Omnitrophota bacterium
AAAAACTAAACGATATACCGCGAGAAAACAGGCCGGAGAAGACATCCCTTTATCTTTAGAACATCTTCTATTGATTTGGCCTATCTCACCTACCACTTTTTCTTTAACCACTCCATACATAAAAAAACCTAATCCGGAAACAGCAAATAATAGGTTGCCGTACATCTCCTCTTTTATACAAAATATAATATAATAAGCAACACCAAATATTCCCAAGCTCAACAAAAACGCCATGATAAATCTATCTTTTATCTTATCGCCTACTACACCTAATAGAAATCCTAACATAAAAAAAACAATTATTCCTAATATCTCATTGTCTTGAGTCACAAACAGCAATCCTGTTTTATTATACTGAAACAAAAACATATTAATAATCAGTAAACTTACCTCTACCAAGAATAAAGTCCCCCTTCTCAATATTTCTAATATCCGATTACCATCACTATCATTAAACGGTTCCGTTCTATCAAACTGTTTACGATAAAACCACACCGAGCAGGAATAAACAAAAACAGCCAATAATAATCTGCTCTCACTAAAATTACCGAGATCAAAAACCGGCGAAGACACCTCATCCCTCAATTTACGTGAATCATCCGGCACAGGAATAGGCTTGGGAGCAGTACGGCGAGCTTTATTCTCTTCATCGGCGTTGATTTGATCTACTATGGCACTAGAAACCGCCATTGGTGTAAGCGCTTTCAGTCCGGGTAAAAAAATATTAGTTTTGGAAACAACTGTATTAAGGCTTAAACGAGATGATTCAACCATTACAGGCGAAGACCTCATATTTAAAAACTGAATTGTCGCGTCAATTTTATCAGCTAATCCATACACGCCTACTTCCATGTAATACCCTTCTAGCACAACTAACGCGACAATTACTTCCCTAGAAACAAATTTATCTGCTATCATTTCCACTCTTTTTGACTGCAAAATAAAATCTAATACCCCCGCGAATACAATCTTACCCTCTTTTCCAATATCAACATCTGAAAATACATATCTAGACAGCAAAACATTTTTTGCCAGAGAGAGAGGATTTAACGCCTCCATATTAGATTCAACTTTTTTTATCTCTACCATTTTCCTTAAACTACTACCTTCAACATCATGTAATGATTTACCAAAGACTTTTGAAGCTATCGCTTCTATTTCCTCTTCAGTGACAGGGCTGGATACATTATTCACTAACTTTTTCAAAGATTGATCACTCCAAGGAAATTCCGAACAAAACACCAAATTAAACTTAGACATATCTCTCATTTCTAATTCAGTTAATCGTCTTCCACTCTGTATTAAACCGGCTAGTTTTTGCGCCGCTTCTTCATCTAAAGGCGCAAACCCAAAGTTATAATAAAAAATAACCGCGCCGCTTCTTACCGCGCCGACACGTTCTATTTGTGATTTACGCACCAGAATTACGTCTAAATTTAATCCTTGTAAAATTAGCGATAATACTTTCGTTCGTGTCTGAAAAATAATCCGGCTAAAATTCAACTCTCGAATTTTAGGAAAAATCTTAAAATTAAATTCTAAAACATCTTGATGAGTCGTAAAAGACCCGTATCCGGCAATAACATTATTAACCAGATATAACTCACCAACAAATCCGGGGAATTCAGGGGAACTTTCAAAAAACAAGCATTTAATTTCACACATATTATTTTTCTCACCAAATACGTTATCTATTGATAAATAAACGCTTGCCGGATCGAGAGTAAACATGAAAGGAAGATGAGTATGATAGGTGTATAGCGTCAATTGAAACAAATCAATAGCGGCTTTACCATCTTGAGAATTTAACTTTGTGACACCAAAACTATTACTATTTATCCGCGGGATATTACGATCAATCGTTTCTATCCTTTTTTCTCGTAATTTTATATACATATTTTTTAATCTACGCTGTTTAATAGTTTCTATTCCAATTAGCGCCGCTTCCCTAACCGCGGCGGCGTAAAGCCGGTTTTGACTACATATTATCTCTATAGCTTTACTTTGGTTCATCTTCAGTTCTGTACCGGATGGCCATCCAAATTCTTGCGCCAAAAATCGAATAAAAGACGACAACCCATCTGACATAACCGTTTTATACGCGTTAGCATCAATACCTCTATCATTACCCGTCTGATACAACTGCCGCAAATGAGTTAATATTAAAGAAGCCTCTTCTTGGGTAAACTTTACGCCATTAGAAAAAATATATTTATATTTTGTAGGACTGGAAACGGAAAAATCAAACATCCTATCTATTAACCCAGCTTCTATAGCCCGACTATATAATTTATTAACGACTTCACTTCCTAACCGACTAATTACAAACCGGTGAGTTCCCATAATAAGCGCAGCTAAATCACACTCAGGATGTTCCCTAAGAATATCCTCCGTCACGGAATGATACTCTTGCTGTAACAACAGCAATCGCGTTTCATCATCAATTAAGGGCGTCTTATCATACATATACCGGTAAGCTATCCACTCAAACGGTTCAACTACCGATGGGCCAAACGGATCCTGAAAAATAGGCACGACGTTAAATATCTTCGAATCTAATCCCATGTGCATTTTCCGATGTAAAGCGCCCCTAAAAACAATCATCTCTACCCCATCATTATTACCAGCTAATCGTGAAATTTGTTCTCGGATATCGCGATCTCTTAAAAAATAACTCCGCGCGCCATATTCAATCAAACGATTTAAATACACATGATAATTACTTTTATCACCGTTTTGATATTCTACCTGCATCTGACAATTAATTACTGCTACTTTTAGGCGATATAACCATGCTTCAAACCCAATATTCTCAGGCACAATCTTAATTTCAGAATGCCGCGATAAAAACGACTGCATAGCCCGTCTATACTCACGATTATATCCGGCTATTTTTGTCCCAAACTCTCGTCCAGAATCATTTATAATTCTACCTTGCTCATAAATATCTCTCTGATTTCCACGTTTCATCTTTAAAAATATACCTTTCAGCGTTGGATGTTCTCTTCCCGCCCGAAGAATAATTCTCCTATTATTAGGATCTAATAAATCAGGTATATTCAGCAATGTACCACTTTCCTCAATAACAAAGATAATTTCCTTCTCCTCACTTCGTGCTCGGCTCAACACAGACTCAAAATGAAGAATACTTTCTTCAAAAGTCTTTCTAAAAACATGCCATCCATAAACAATAGTTATATTCACTGGCTGAAAACATCTTTCGCTGGCCTCGAACTGCCTAATTAAATCCGGAATTTTTATTTCACTTACTAACCTCAGATTGTTTTCTGTTAATACTCTCTGTATACCTTTCTTTTTCTGACTATTAGATCTTTGGTTTAAAGCAGCTATCCCCTCCGATACTATTTTGTCAGTTAAATTATCCTTACTATCAACTAAACACTCGCTTAAAACACTTTTGACTTTATGAAAAGATAAATTACCCGGGCTAGAACATACCCGTAACGCGCGTAAGGAAATGCTATCATTAACTAAAGAATCCGGAAAATTTTGTATAAAGAAAGAAGGAGGGAACACCATAAGGCGGATAATACTCAATTGCCGCGGGCCGGCGCGCGGCGTAACAGACAACATAAAAATCGAAATAACCAGTACTTCCGGCTTATTTTTTACGATAACCGGCGAAGACCCCTCAATTTTTGTATTTAGTGTTTTGTGTTTAGTGTTTTGTGTTTTATTATTCTTATTCAAAGATGATGAAGATACCCTTTCATCCCCCGCGTCAAAAACCGTCGAAGAAGACAACCCCTGACTTACCACCTCGTAGGTGGTAAGTAGGTTATAATTATTACTATCTTTTACCGGCGAAGAAAACAACCCTAATGAATCAATCTGATTAATCGCCGCGGATAATTCAACACATAAAGAAAATAAATCAGAACCCACCCCGCTATCAAATGATCTATTTCTAAAGTCAGGATTCCTCAATAATAAACAAAGACCGCTTTCAACTCCTTCTCTTTTAATGAAATCTAAAAACATAACATCTACCACTTTCGGCGAAAGCCCAGTCACTTTAAGCCCGGCTCCCCACACATCAAAAAAACGTCTCTGTTTATAATCAATCCTCCTAATTATAGCTGCCGCTTGTTCTATTTTTGTTCCACTATCTTCCGCATTAATAATCCCGGCACTCTCTTTAATACTAGAATAATAACCAGCGTCAATTGATAAAAGCTCTCTACTAAATATCTCCCGTAAAATTTTTAACCGTAAAACACCTATCAGCAAAAGACTATATAATTCCACGCGCCGTAGATTGCTATACGCCGCGTCATCACAAACTTCTAACGCGGTCATCATTACCTCTATCTTTTTGCCGACTTGTATAAGTTTTTTATCAAAATCCCGGCAATATTTACTGATGTTACCCAATTGTGCCTCGCCAAAACTAAAAAACCAATCAGGGTACTCTCTGACGTATTGTTTAAACCACCAGTCACGGCGAAACCTTAATAGTTCTTTTATATTTGATCTTAATAATGCTTTACTTATCATTCTATCTCCAAGCCTAATCCCTGTTAACCCTGATAAATCCGCGCTACGCTTTAACTCTTGATAAATAAAAACTATAAACCAGTTAAAATCATTAACAATACCGGCTAACGCGCTCTTAAGCACAACAGGAAGCGTAATGATAGGAGTAGAACTATCTACTCTCGGGCTATTACTTTTCTTAATTTCAAAATGATCTATTTTTCCTGTAATAGTCAGAACATCTTCGAGTTTAAAATCAGCCGTGGATTTCGTCGGTAAAAGCATTCTGCCTTTAGAATCAACCGTACTCATTATTAATTGAGCACAAAATACATCTAATGGCATAATCTTCTCCTCGGAGAACCTGTTACAAAATTCTTTAATTTTTCCATCTAAAAAACAAATTATTTTCTCACCTCGAATCCAAAGGAATATTTCTTCCCCTTTTAGTAAATCTCCCCATTGCCCAGGTAAAGATATCCTTCGTTTATTATCCATGTTTCGTTCGGTATACACCCCCTCAAAACTATGTTCTGAGGCGGGGTTGAAACATGGTTTCTTTTCGTTTATATCTACAGGGCTGCTAATTAACTTCTCTAAAAATTCCTCTCTCTTTTTTTTATCTTTTATTTCTTCAGGAGCCGTTTTTATTTTATCTAATAACTGATTAAATTTATCAGCGGCAAGACCATCTATCACTACGGCTATATCTAGTATAACCTCTAAACTATACCCACCATCAACCAACGCAATTGAAACCCTCCGGGCAAAAATACCACCCCCCCCGTCCAACGTTAATAAGGCGTTTACCGCCAATTTAAGAGAGCTTAATCCCTTTCCAATCTTCTCCGCTGAATAATTCACATCATCCTCACTTACCCTGGTTAATAACTCCTGCCTAATTCTTTCTCCTAACCCGCTTTTACTCCAAGGCTGTTTATCTAACATTTCCGCCAAAATCTGTTTTTGTGTTTTAACTGGCTCCTTTTCTACTTTCATTTGCTCGTTACTTTCTTGCGCCGGTTTCTTTGAAAAACCTTCTCCCAATAAAGTGTTATCACCATTATCTGTTTCAGTCTTTTTACCCGACAATGCTGCCGCGATTCGCGATAACCTTTCTTGCTCCGCTAATTCTTCATCCGTAGGCCCTTTTTTCTTCTTCTTATCTTTCTTTTTATTCTTTCCTTGCTGTCCTGGTTGTCCAGAAATAGATTGCCTTCTTGTCCCACGGGGATTTTTCATGTTTTCTTGCGGAATTGCGTCTTGAGACAGTTGTTCTTCTTTCTTATCTTCTTTCTTATCTTCTTTTTCATATTCTTTCTCTATTTTTTCAGGAATCGCTGATTTTTTATCATCACCATCAGTATGTCTATTTCCATAATTTTTAGGCAATTTTCCACTTACAATCGTTATCGAAGTACCTATGGCTTCCACTTTACTTAATACCACCGCTAAAGCATCCTTTACTGTCATCCCACCGGTTTCTCCCTTCCCTTGATAAATCAGTTCCAACGAGAGCACAATGCCTATCTGCCCTTGCCCGTTAAAAGCCGTCAACAACCACTCTCCTATTTCCATATTTAAAGGCTGCTGGCAAACAGTCAAAGATTCTAAAAGTTCGTTTCTTGATCGGCTATTATTTAAAACCTGCGGTTTCTCAACCATACACGCGGCTAACGTCAATAAGCCGATAGCGTTCATCCTTCTTTGCTGATTAATCCCTTCTTCTACTTTTTTTCGCGTTTCTATAACCTGTCCGCTTTTTTCCTTAACTTTTTCCTCTTTAGATAATACCTCTCTTATAAAATTGTCTTCATCAAACGAACTATCTCCAGCCGCCTTTTCACCTTTACTAATCGCTATTTCTAACTCCCTGTTTAACCCTTCTAATTCTGCCACCTGCTTTGATAACCGCTGTACTTCTCTCCTGTCAAAACCAAAAACCCGTTTCTCAATTGCCTCAGTTATAGTTCTAATCTGCCCCCATTTATACACCCCGCTTCGCGCTAAAAATAATCTCGACAAGAAACATATAAAGCGCGGGTCAACATAAGAAAAAGTATTACGTAAAACAAAAAACAACATATCTTCCACGTTTTCACCATCCGGCCCATTCTTCTCTCCTTGAGTAATTTCAGAAATTTTCTTGGAAAGAGCGCCGCGCAACAAAGAGAAATCCCGGTCTTCCAGCACGGGGCTAGACCCTTCTAGAGCGCGGATAAAATCTTTTGTCTGGATAACTACCGTTTCACTAACCTCTAAAACACCGCGCGCCTTATCTAACGCCGCCTCTACTGCCGTCTGCCGTTGACGTTTCAGTTCAAAATTTTGCCGCGCCCGCGCTAACTGTTTATCTATCGCTTCCTTTTTAGCCGTCATTTTATCAACTCTAACTGTAGACTCCTTGTAACCAGCGGTTACCAAAGCCAACTCTTTCTCTACCTGCGGTTGTTCCTGATCAACCTCGGTTAACCACTCATCAACCTCATCCAACTCTCCTTCTACTTTTGAAACTTTGTTCGCTTCAAATCTAGTTGATACATCCAAACTATCTAACTCTTCATTTATCCCTGTCAGCCTCTGTTGTAATTTTGTTACTTGTTCTATCAGTCTCGCGCGTTCAGCTTTAACCTCTTTTCTTCTATCATCTAATCTTCTTTGTTCATCTTCAAATGCCTGCTTTTGCTGTTCTAAATTTCCTTTTTCTATCAAGCAATTCTCACCTTGATCTGCCAAAGTAGTTTTTTTCTCTTTTAAAGTCATTTGACGAACAAATAATCGGCTTTTCTTTTCTTCTTCTACAACTAACTCACTATTCAACCGCGCCGCGTCTTCTTCTAACTGCCTAATCACTTCTTGATGTTCACTAATCGGAACTTCTAAAATACCCTCCAGAATATTCTGTTGTTCTTCCTTTTTCCTTATATCTAACAACTCTTCTCTTAATGATTTCGCTGCCTTCTCTATATTCTGTCTCAAACTAAGCAGCACATCCTGTCGCGCTTTTACTAGCGTTTCAACTTCGCTGATTTCATCTTTTATTGGTAAACTGCCAAAGACAATCCATTTACCCTTATCAATAACCTCAACCGATAACAACCCTCTATCTCGAATAAGATTACTAAAATTAATTAACTCTCTTTCTAACCGTTCAATCATAGCTTCTAACTCTTTCGCCGCGTCTGCTAAATCTTCTCTTTCTCTACATTCAGCGGTTAGATAAAAATAATGGCCGACATATTCCCGCTGATAAACCGCTCTTATCTCCCTAAGCAACTTTCCCGCGCTTTCAATCATTTCATTACCTTCTTTTATCAACTTTATACTATGCCTATTATTACTTATTCGACCCATAGCGCTACGCGTGATTTTTATAGCGGTTTCCTGATTTAACACTGCCTGTTCCAACACGCTCACGTAACCTTTCCCGCCAACTGTTTCTAAGACAGCTTCTACGCTGGATATACAATTGCCCCACCCTCTCTTAACGGCTAAATCAGACATTATCGCGGTTAAACTACCTCTAATCTCTTGTCTTTTATCTCTATTATCAATTAAGGTATAGGCTCCTAAAAATCCTTTCTCAACGCTATATTTATTATTACTAAAACATTGAATTAATAATTCTTTTCTAAGATTGGGGTACGCGAACAAAATCAGTTCATACATTGGTATATACCCCGGCACCGCCGACAATACCTTTTCAACTCTTGCCCATATTAAAGTTAACTTATCATCATTGTAGTTGGCAGATAACTTAACAACATCTTTCAACGCTTGATGTCTGGCGGTTAGCTCTTTTTTAATTCCTTTATCAGCGGAATCCAATTCAAGCCTACCCTCCATCAATGTCAGCACGGTCTTCTCTAGTTCAACCCGCATGTTAATATTGCTAATAGATATCCCCTCGGCTACCTCAAAATACAACCGCGCCATACATACCCTCGCGCTAATGTTTCCTAAATCAATTGACTTAATTAAACACGGCTCAGCCAACAAATATTTTCCTTGGTCTAAATACATCTGTCCCATTTCTAAAAGAACTACGCCGGCAGGATATATTAAGGAAGGAATTACTGTTTTAGGTGATACCTGTTCTATCACACTTAACCGCGCCGAATCCCCTACTTTAGAAGAATCCAAACACCGAGCCAAAGCCGCTTCATACTTTTCTATACTACTCTCAACCGGACTGCTGCTGGCAATAATATCTAAGGCCGACATCTCTACTTTAGCCTGAACATCGCTTTCCATAGAGTCTAACGCTTTAGTCAATACGCTTTCATAGACATTTCCAACAAGCATCTGGCGACAGGCAGTAATACTTTCTAAAAATGAACCGGCTCTCTGTCCGTAATACTCTCCGCTTAAATACCGCGCGGCTATGCTGTCAAACAATACAAACAGCCTTTGTTCCAGCGTTAAATTATCACTAGCGGAAACCGCCGCGTTTAACATTCCTATTGCCGCCGCCTGCCTAACGCGATTATCAGCTAACTGGAAAGAAACTACTGCCTCTATATACTTTAATCCCGCTACCCATTCCCTTCCCGCGCCTGCGCCATTTATCGACGCCGGTTCCATATTCGCGTAAACAGTTCTTCCTAACCCGCAATAGTATACAACGTCTTCTTTTCTACCCTGGCGATAAGATAACGCCGCCAATTCTAAAGCTAACCCAACCGCGGCTACCTCACTTCCTATTCGCGCCCGGCGAAACTGACGCGTAATTGCCATCCTAATATCATCATCCCTAACCCCATTAACAAAAATTCCTAACCTTCGGCTTATCCCAAAACCAGCCTTTTTTTGACACAATATCTGACACCCAAAGAAAGAAACACCTTCACTATCATCTATAACAACAGCGGAGCCATCAATAATATCCTCATCACCCTTTTCTACCAACGCTAATGGGAATTCAACCGGCACCTCTGCTGTTGGCTCTTCTTTTATCGGCAGTTCTTTCTCTATTTCTTGCGGCGCGGGGATAACAACTACCGGCTGACTAGCTCTAACTTCTCTGGCTGTATCTAAATCCTCTGAAACCCATACCAAATATCCCTCTAATCTAGCCACCTCTTTTTGAACAAAATCAAGTTCTTCTTCTAGCCGCTTCTTCCGCCTTCTTATACCATCAAGTTCTCTTTCTTTTTCGTTTTTCTCCAAAGTTAATTGATTATGCTTATTCTCTCCGGCAACAAGTAACAAATCTATCCCAACGTTATCAGGCTTACCATTCAATAAACTTGATTCAACAGGTTTTTCAACAACACCGTCAATTCCCATACCTGACAGACTAATAGGAATATCCCCTATTATCAAATCCGTACTACTTTTCTTCTGCTGATTTAAAGACTCTAATTCTTTATTGACCTCATCTATCCGCGCCGATACTTGCTCATCCTGACGGTTTAGATCTAATATTTCTGCCTCAATCTCCCGCGTTTGAATATTTGTTGATTCTAATCTCATTTTTATATTTCTAAAAACTTCTTCTAAAGTTTCTACATCTAATCCTTCTTTTTCCACACAGGCAATTTCGTCTTCTAACCTAGCCATCTGCTCCTCTAAACCTTGTGCCTGCCGCCGTAACCTCTCGATAGTTATCCTCAATCTGACAAAAATATTACTAAGGTCAGTATATCTATGGCCAACATGCATAGTCGTTAGAAAATCTAAAAACCAATCGCCTCTGGCTTGTGTCATACTTATTTCCTGCAGCCATACGTCAAACTGATAAAGTATTTTCTCACTGACCTGGCCGCCGCCGATTTGAGCCCGATATACCCGAGCCAAAAGAGTTGCCGCCTGATGTTGTATTTCCTTTATTTGTTCCAGCTGTTTTTCTAATTCTGCCTTATCTTCAGATAAAGTTTTACAGCCTTTATCTACACCATCAACAAACGTTTTAGCGACAGGAATACAAGCCTGAAAAAACCGCGTATTTTCACTAACTACCGGCCGCGGCGAAAGGAACAAAGACCCCTCATATTTCGAAATAGAATCTACTATCTCTGTCATTACACCCTCTTCTTTCACGCGTATCATATTATCCTTACCCTGATTATTTTTCTGTTTTTTACCCTTTTCCTTTTTCTTTTTACTCTTCTTTAACTCTGATTCTCTAGGTTTTTCTGATAATACCGCCTGTATTCTTTGAGTCAAATCAACCAGCTTAGCTTTAAGCTCCCTATCCGACGCCGCTGCCAGACAAAAGATCATTTCAAATATATGTTGAGCCGCTGTCCATTGAGGTAAAGAAACATGCCACTGCTCAAGATTTATATCCCTAACATCACTAGGCACAACTTCCCATAAAACCTCGGCAACCGCGGCCTGCTTATCCTCGGGTAATTCTAAACATCTCGCCATGAAAATCTCCCTTACATTATCAACATCTTTTCTATCCCGTGTAAAAAACATAGCAACTACATGTATTTGATCCCGCGGCTCAAGCTCTGTAACAACCCACTCCCATAATCCGCTATGAAGCGGGTCAACTAGCGGTAAAAACGTCTGCCAATCTAATTCTTTACCATCGGAAAGATTCTGACCCTGCCGGTTTAAAAAGTACCTGACCACCATAACAGAGGTAAAAATTTTCCCCTTACCAACAGGATTTTCTTTTTCCGCCCAACGGCCAATCTCTTCTAATTTAGGAATATAAACCCTGCTCTCTTCACCGCCTAAACAAATAATTGAGGCATACCCTTGCGCTAAATACTCACGAATATTATGGCTATTAGGATTTATCGGAAGACTAGTTTCAAATAATACTATAGCCGCTTCTAATAGGCGCCGTTTATTGTCTGTCGAATATAGTGCCGCCGCGTAAATCATTAACCCCTGATAATAAAGCGCCCGGCAATCCAAGTAAAAAGAATTAACTTTCACCAAACATAAAGAGCATAAAGGGACATCTATTTTTCCGAAAAAACAAACTTCCGCTAAAAGCAACAACGCTTCTTTAATCTCTACATATAGTGCCGCGGGAACACGGTCAGAATAAATACTTCCAATAACGCCTTCATTAACCTCATCAATAGGATTACCATCTTTATTCTGCCATCCAGCATCCTGTAAGATATATAATACAAGACGCAAACACGCGTCTTTGGCGGCCAGGTAATCATTACTTTGTCTATGAATATCTACAATCCTACGTAATGGTTCATATACGATAGACCTGCCGCGGTACTCAATAGCTGTTTTACTTAACAACTCTATTGCCGCGGGACATTTTCCATCAGCCACCAATAATTCCGCTTCTAAACTTTTTATGTACACTAAAATCATAGAAATTAAATCTTGCGGCGTTTGGGGATCTAATCCAAACTCATCCCGTATCGCCTGTATAGGATTTTTACCACAACTCCTGATTATAGCGTTAACTTTAGTTACTGTCTGCTTAGCGTTAATAACCTCTTCGGAATCAAATGGCCTTCCTTTATTCTTAGCGCGTAAATCACTTAACATACCATTGAAACTCGCTTCCATCGAATTATTTCCATTTATAGCTAGTTGTCGCCAAATTTTTGCCGAGGCAGGAAAATTACCTAAATCAAAGAAACAAGCCGCTTCCATCCTGGTAATTTCAATCAGATACTGCGTATACCCTAAAGTATCAGCGGCCATAGTAAATATCTTTCTAGCTTGCGCTACCCATCCAAAAAACTCATCAGTATAACAATGAAAAAGTCCGGTTTCAGCGTAAAACTTTATTTGATCAAATAGAATCAACGCTTTCCTGATACTCATAGGCCCTTCTTGGGCAACCTCTTCTAACGCGATATGCCAACACTTCTGAGTTAAACCATGATATAAAGGATTCAGATTTTTTCCTTTAGGCGCTTGTTCATAATAACAGCCTCCCATACGGTGAAACATATTCGCGATATCTATGCTAACCGCTCCGGCAGCTTTATCACTTATCCGACCCAAAACATTTTGTGTCTTAATGAACCACCCTAAACTCATTCGATGTTGTTTTTCTTCTAAACATATTATTCCTAACCTATAATACAATCCCGCCAAAGCTGCCATATCGCCGGCTAAAATATACAACACCTCAGCTTTCATAAAGAAATCCCATGCCCGCATCCTTTGTTCCTTCCCCGAAACAAGAAAACAGGTAGCGCCGGCGATTTCATACCAATAAGGATTATTTTCCACAGCAAGCAATTCTGGATTATCTTCCATAATCTTACCTATTTTTTTAACTATTTCACCATAACTAGACAACAAAGCAAACCTTTGCTGATAAAAATAAAAAGCTTCTCTATATCGCTTTTGGTTTATATACATAGAAATCATCACCTCTCCCGCGCCCAGATAAGCCTGAGTAGAAAAGGCTAAATCATTATTTAATACTTTTTGACATTGCGTTATTGCATCCGCGTAATAGCCATCCGCGGATTGAGAATCTCCTTGCCCTAACGCTTTGTTACCTAACCTAAAATAAGCTTTTGCCCTATTACATGTAAAATTCACACGAACTTCATCACTAAACTCTGCCGGATTAACTCGATCATACCCCTTAACGGCTTCTTCATAGTTCCCTTCCTCAGCAAACAAAATCGCCTGTAAATAAATAAATCTGGCGTTGGCACCCATAACGGATGCCTCTTGAGCCACTAACTGACGCGCGGCATCAAATTCTTTACGCCGCGTATAAATTTCTAGTAAATCACAAACAACTAAACCGTACTCTTTACCTGCCGTCATTTTTTTCTCTTTTAGTTCCCGTATCCATGTCTGATAACTGGTGATAATACCTTCTTCAATTTCTAGCGGCAGCGATTTAGAGTCAGAAGTTCTACTCATAATGCTGTTAAATAACACACACGCCCTTTCTATATTCCCATCATCTTTAGCGATGACACCCATCCTATACGGAGGCAGAGGGTCTTGTGACTGTAATTTAATGGACTGATTCCATAAAACTGACACGCAACTTCTTAATACCTCTCTGGCATTGCCTCTATTAGGGATTCTTCCTAAAACATATTTTGAAATATTATCGGCTAATTCCATGCTTAACCGAATAATTTCTTCCTGATTAAAAACTCTTCCGTTAACACAACAATCCAACGCGGATATTAATTCTTTTAGTGGTTTAACCTCTTTAGCAAAATTTCCTCGTAAAACACTTATCACTTTGTTAATAGTTTCTTTCCATTTATCATCTACTACTGGTGATGAAGAAACCTCTGCTAAATTACTAACACGTAATTTTTCTTTCGCGCTTCCTACCCGCTGATTCATCTCTTCTAAATTTTTCACCTTATCAGCCAGTTCACCAATAACATTTTTAGCCTTCTCCACTAACCACCCCGAATTACTGTAAGGCAACACCGCCGCTTGTATCAGCCGGTTTAGGCGTTTAGTAACTTTGGTTACCGCGGCGGGATGATTATTTCCTTGCAGTTTATTAAGCGCGGTTACTCCCGCGTTCAGCATTTTATTCAACCGCTGGCTGTTTAATTCTATACCAAATAAGAACTCATTAACTATACATAAAGCGTACTGACGACTGACTTCTAATCGCGCGAGGACATCTTCCAACTCTAATACCCCCCCCTTGTCAACCAAAAACTCTCTCTGTATCGTTAATAATCTATTACTAACTTCTATCGCGAGACTGACATCCTCAACGGCATGTTCTAAACTATTCTTAACCTTTATAAGAGAAGCTCGACTATCATTCACTTGGCCTAAAAATTCTAAAGCTATATTTTGATGATTTAAAGAAGCAATATTATTACCGTCGGAATGACTACCTGATAATTTTGGTTTTTCATTTTTTACAACACCTTTACCGCCATATATTTCCTCTATTTGCCGAGAATTAAATATACTATCAACCGAATACTCAACTAAAAATTTCCCTAACCCTCCCTCTACATGACAATTTAAAATTCTTAATGTTACTAACAAAATATTTTTTCCTAACCCCGGAGCAATGCCGCTATCTTTACCTTTTTTCTTCTTTTTCTTTGGTTTATCTTTTCCGTCTTTTGAGTTCTGTTCTTTCTGTTCTTTCTTGTTATCACCAAGGGCTACGGCAAAAGCGGCAAGCTGCGCGCGGGCGAAATTCCCAATTTGTTCAAAAACCGGATTAACCCCGATAATTTCTATAACTTCTAATGCACGGCGAATATCTGATCTCTGTTCTTCTGTAGGTTGTAATATCCCTGTCAGATTGTAAATATCATTAAACGGCATACCGGCAAACAATCCTGTAACGATACCATCTCTTTGCCGGTCAGGCCTGCTTCTTAATTGTTCCATAAATATAGATAAACCCGTTTCTGTGGGTTTATTATCCACAAAACATCTTTTTACAACATACACCTGATCCGCCGAGTTAAATTCCGTTAAAACCGCGCTGAAAAAATCAGCGTTAATGCCGCTGACACTTATAAGAATATCCACTGATTCCTGCCAAAAACCTCTTGCCTCTTGATGCCTATCGCCTTCCAGCTGACTATATTTTAAATACCACGCCCGCGTACGGATCATATGAAAACTAGCCCTATCGGAATCGGTAAATTCCGGCCTGGCAACATCAGAAGCAAACACATCTAACTGTGTTATTAAAGCGTCTATATTACCCGCGGCAAAATGAATCTGAGATACCGTTTCAATTAAACTCATAATACATTCAGAATTATTAAGTTTAAACACTGCCATTCGAAACATTATTTCTGTTTCTTCCAATAATCTTAACCGGTCGACTTCGTTAGGAATATCCTGTGCCATTCGCAGACATTGTTTACCAAAATAATAAAGCATTTTAGGATTAATATGAAATGAAAGCGCCGCGCCTAACAACGCGATAGAATCTCCTAACCTGATTTCTCCGGAATAACAAACTTCTGCCGCCAACAGTAACGTTTCTCCCACGCAAACACCAAACCGTACCGGAACATTCCCAGGAAACGTTTTAGCTAATATCGCGTTCATATCAGAACCAAATATTTGGACTTCTGCCATTACTCCCGCGTTTATCAAAATTTTGGTTATCAAATCATAAACTAACACTACCGCGGCATCATACTCTCCTAAATCCATAAGAACACGCGCGTAGGTACGCGCTAATTTAGATATCTGATCCGTTTCTTTAACTTCCAGAACAGCCTGTTTTAAAACACTAATAGCTTTACGCTTCTCTTCTATTACTAATTCCGCCGGCTTACCTGCCCGCTCTAACGCTGCCGCCTGATACAATAACAACTCCACCTTTATTAAAGAAACTACTGTTAGCACGGTGGCCATTAATTCTTCCAACGTTATATCTGATACCGATTGACGCAAACCAAACTGCTCATCTACCGCCACACCAAAATTACCATTATAATGTTCCACCTTACCGGCTATCCGCGCGATTAGAGACTGAACCATTCTTACAACGTCTTTATCTCGAGAATTTATATTTAATCCCCTTTGATTAATATCCCGTAACAAACTTAAACACCGATATGCTTCTTCTATTCTAGACGTACTTTTACCAGATAAAATAGCCCAATTACCCGCGGCCTGAGAATAAACCCCAAGCGCGTCAAATATAGCCGCTAAGTATCCAATCGCTTCATTCAACACCGGTATTAAGAAACTTATATCTTCCTGCCTTGCTACACTAATCTTCAATACCGCGCCTATCCTATCTAACGATGATAAAACTCTATCCGGATCAAAATAATATTCTCCAACCTGAAACAAAAATTTACCAAAACCAAACAAAATCGGCACAATCTCTACTCCCTCGGCGGCTTCTTCAGTATCAACAGCACCCATCGCTTCTTCATAAACATTTCCCGACCAACGGCAAAACACAGGATCATACCCCCGGCCAGTTTCTATGCCTATACGATGCAGCGCGTTCGCCATTTGATGCAAAGTTTTATGTACTTTGGCCTTTTTAATTTCTACATCATCATCCCCAGCTGCCGCGTAGATAGCCGGTAATTTATTCCATAAATCAAAAACTTTAATAAAAACGATTAACGCTTCATTGTACTGCTTGGCTTCACCAAATATCCAAGATAAATGATTCAGAACCATCATCGAATTCCCATAGTCTTTTTCTCTCTCATGCGACTGCCTAGCCTGATGATACCAATATCGCGCGCGGTCAAAATTCAAAGCGTAATAACACACTTTTCCAGCAATTTCCAAACGCGCGGCAGTCTTAACTCCTAAAAGCGCGCCCGCGTTTTTTTCTTCAGATAAAGCCGCGTAAAGGATGTCATTAGCTTCTTTGTTTGATGAAGGATTAACATGTCGCTTGAAAAAATCTAGAGCGACAATAAACCTATCCGTACGTAAATATAGCTCTACCATCCCCTGACATAAAAACACGTAGGCCTGGCTTACGCTGGATTTAACATCGGAACCGGCTGCTTCATACGCCTCTAAAGAACGGGAAAAATAGTCTTCCGCGTCGGAATTATTTTCGGCATGAAAATAAACGTACCCTATATTATAGTAAACTTCAATTACCGTCATTTTCTCCCTAAGAACCGATTCATCAGTTAATTTATACGCGGCTACCGCCTCCTCATAATTCTTCTGATGAGAATACGCCACTCCTAAAGAATAATGTATGTAGGCCTGAACAGAAACATCTCTTTCTGCCATGCTCTTCTTCTGTTCCAGCAAAAATGATATAAGCTCATCATAATAATCTAACCTTAAAAGCAATTCACAATACCCGCTTAAACACAAATAATAAATATCTGCTATTATCTGTTTATTTTCATTACCTGCTAATCTATTCAAAAGAATCAACCACCTTTGATACATGAGAAGCATATCTTTTGATAAAGTATCTAAATCTTCCTTTCCAGCTGTTCTTATCGAATACAGCAAACAACCATGCGCTTCGTTAATATTTTTTAATTCCTTACTGATTTCATATTTCTCCTGATAATATAACGCTAATTCATAATAAAAATAACTATTGGCTGGGTCAATCTTAACCGCCCACTGCCACAAAAATCCTATACAATCTAAAATCTTTTCTTTCCCATCATCTCGCGTCATAACACGATCGTACATCTGCTGACTGTAATCGGCAACTTGCGCGCAAACATCAACATTTAATAAATTATTTTTAAAAATAGCTACTGTATCCTTGACAGCTTGAAACAAATTCCTATTAACACTATGCCCTACTCTAGCGGCACCTCTTTCTTTAACAACAGTGTTATCTTTTTTAAACATTAAAGAGATACTTCCTATATAATTTAACACACTCTTTATTTTCATTTTCTCCTGATCTGTCACTCTTCTTACTACCGAAGAACAAATGCTCCTGATACTACTCACCGGAGAGGATATTAAATTATCTTTTGCCAATACTAAAAGTCTTCTTTTAGCGTCTACGACAAATGGCTGATATAACTCGTTATCTTGGGCGCGTCGAATAAAAGTTTCTAATGTTCGAGCCCCGGCACAAAATTTCTTTTGCGCTAACAGCATTTTACCAATATAATGATACGACAGTAAATCTAATGGATGATGCGCTAAAACTGCTGAAAAATAATTCCACGCATTTTCATACTTTTGTAGTTCAAAACAAACCATACCCAGACAGCGAAAAAGCGAAATCCGGCGAAACCCTAACTCTATTTCAGCTAATAAATAACGTTCCGCCAAAGAATACGATTTCGCATAAAAGAAACATCTGCTAATATTGCTGTTAACAAAAGGAAAATCGCCAGGATAACTTTTACGAGCTTGCGCATACCACTCAACAGCCGTATTAACCTGTCCACTCCGGGCGTAAAAATTACCTCGAACCACATATCTAAAAGTTTTAAACCCTTCAATTGTTAACCGATAAATCCCATGGTATAACACCGAAACACCATCTCGCGCGGGTTCTTTCAGAACAAAACAATTGCTTCCCTGATGTTGGTTATATAAGTTCGAAACATATTGAGAATAACCGTTTTTTATATCTAGAAGCAAACTTTTTTGTCTTACTCCTAAAACACAAAAAGGATATATGTGGTCACTAACATCGCCATCATAAAAAGGTATCGGCATATATATGCTTGCATTAAAGCCTGCCGCCGCGCTTAATACATAAACCATTTCTATCGATAATGTTTCTGATAAAACATACTTATCTGTTTCATCCTCAACTGTTTCCAAATATTCAGATACCTTGGTCTGAATTGTTTTACTTAAACTGCTAACCAGCTGCTGTACTTGACCAAGAACCTCTCTATTATCCGTAGACTGAGATACCATAGCGTCTCCTAACCGCGTAAAAAGATTAATCAACTGTTTGCTGGCAAACTTTTTAACAAATAATCCCGCTTTCTGATCTGAATACCCTAAAGAAACACATGTTCTTTTTACCGATAACCGCACTGACCTAACCGGCGACGCCGCTAAAACAAACCTCTCTCGGTGATTCGGCACTTTCCCTTTTTTTATCTGTACCGCTTTGGAGGCGCTTCCACGAAAAGTTTTAAGTTTTAAGTTATTGATTCTAAGTTTAGGTGAAGAAAAAATTAAGAAGTAAGGATTAAAGGTTCTACTATCAACTATTGCCGGCGGCACGTTAGAAAAAGCACACTGAAAAACCTGTTCTAAAACCGATTCTAAATCCCCAATATTTTCACCATTACCATCAGGATTCCTAATCTTCACTGGTGATAAATACTTATCTAATTCTAAAGCTTCTCTCCATTTTTCTTTTTGGTAACAATCACCTCTTTCCCATTGGCTAATCTGTTTAATATATTTAGCTATTGCTGCCTTTTGATTAGAAACCAATCTCCATTCATAAACATTACTCTTTTCATCTGGCTTCTTACACATCCATTCATCCTTCCCCTGTTTTATCCTAACATCCTCATCTGATTTATGAATTTTCAATAAATCTAAATGTAGTTTCCCACCAATTAAATAAAAACATAATTTATTTATAGTATTACAACAATTCATCGCCTCACTCACAGCAATATACCGAGATTCAGCCGTTTGAATTATTCCTTTTATTTGAGCTGCTTTTTGACATTGTGATATCTGTTTACTCTTTATACTACTTTGAATTAACAAACGACTCATCCCTATATTATTAAAACAATCTTTTAAGGCTGCGCCCAAATAAAACAAAATATCTTCCTCGTTATAAACGAAATAGCACTTAACCAATTTTTGTATCTTGTTTATATACTGCTTCATTATTTCTAGCTGCTCTAATACCGCCGCGTTATCATCCTTATCTAATCCCAAATCCATTAAATATAAACAATCATGAATCCCTCCTATACAATACGACAGTGAATCAATCATATTTTTTCTTAATAACTGACTATCGCCTCTAAATGGAACCTTTTCTTTCGAACATTCCAATTGTGCGGGAGAAGAAGCTCCTTTTACGCTCTGCCGTTTACTCTTCCCCCTCTTTAATCCATTATTCTTATACATCGCTAACTCATCTTTCATCACATTAATTTGCGCCCATACCCACACTATTTCGGATAGAACCTTTCTTCTATATTCAACATTTTCAACTCTTTTTAATTCATTCTTTATATCCTTTAAAACACTTTCTAATTCTTGAAAGTACTTTTCAAAATTATTATCGGACAATAATGTAATTTGACTAATTGGTCCGCGGTTAATTTCCATTAACACAATTCTCATTTCTCGTATTTCATCCCCTGACGAAATTACTCCTCTAACTAATTCATTTATCTTAGAAACTAACTCACACTGAACTTCTCTTCGATCAATTTCACTAACTACCTGAATAGACCAAATCTTTTCACCCTTTAAAGATTTACGCTTTATCCCTTTGATAAAATCGCAACAAGGCTGAAACACTCTAAACACAATAAACCATACTGCTCGTCTCAAAAAAATAAAACGATAAAACTTAATAAAATCAACATTACCTTTCTTATATGTTTTATATGGAAAAAATTCAGGCTTAAACGAATTGGCTGGTTTGCGATTAAATAAATCAAGGTTTTCTACCGGCGAGCTGTAACCATGAGTTCCCAGCATACTAGGCGGTCCCTGAGGACAAATCGACACCATTAAAGGGGACAGGCTACTTTTTTCTGCGGCAGAAGAAACAAATTGGTTGTTACCTTTGCGCCCTCTTCTCTCTACTAAACTAATAATCTTTGCTGATTTTTTCGTAGCGGGTTTTTTCTTTGCTGCTGCTTTTTCCTTTTCTCCTATTTTCAAAAGGAAATTCCATTCTAATTCAGTTAATTTCCGTGCTATTGTACGATATATATTTTCATCCATCTCCCCTCTATTCTTATGTATCTTAATAAACATTTTTAACCTCATAAAAAATTCTTTACCCTCACAAAAACACTGTCCGGAATTATCAACGATTTCAAGTTCTCTTAAAAAATTCTTATATGCCGATAAAACTTCTTCTTCCATAACCAAATTATCTTTACGGTCAAAAATACTGTTGGGCATAAACCCTTTAACAAACTCACCTAAATCACAATTAGCTGTGGCTATAATTCTCCCTACTTCTTTTTTCACAGATTGAATTTCTTCCAACATTTTGCCGTCACACTCTATTCTTTCCCTAATAATCCAACTGCACATAACCCCAACTCCATCACCTAGACTCAATCCAATAGCTAAGGCATCGCTGCCTGCCTTATTTAAATCAGAAAGCTTACTATAATCTATAACCGGCATATTTCTTAATACAAATTCCACAACTTCTTCGCTAATATTCAATAAACATCCAAATAGAACATCCTTAACCGCCTCACCAAACCGTGCATCTTTACCTTCACAACATAAGAATATATTGTCACTAATATCTTTTTGCGTTAACGCTAAAAAATCATGCCCCTTTAACTCAAATAATAACTCCTTCACTACCTCACCAAAAACTCCCTGTCCAAACGGTTCAGTCGCAAATATTTTCAGCATATACCCCTGAACCATCCTTATTATCCGCGGATTAATTTGATACGCTCGCTGATTACCTGATCCATAAACAACCATATAGCTAAACCGCTCTCTATTTCTCATGCCCCTTTCTATAACCGTATTCTTTTGTTTTTCTCTAGCTATTGCCCACTCCTCGTCAGTTACCGGAGAAGACTTAGTATCCTCATCCTCTATTATATTATCTTTACCTTCGTCTTCTTTTTTCTTGTCCAATAAAACCTTTAACGCTTCTATCTCTAACTTTAACTTACGAAGAGCCGCTTGAAAGGCGTTGTATTCTTGTGTCCAGTTTTCAATCTGTTTTTGAGGGAAATATTTATAATCTACGGGGCTGGAAAAAGAGCAGCTAGTATTTAGTGTTTTGTGTTTTTTCGTTGCTCCATGGGAAAACACCCTTAACGGCAATGCTATTGCCGTTAAATCTAAAACTGTAGACAAAACATATGGATTGTTCATCGTCTGACAGCCTAAAGAACCGCTGGTTTTAATCATATTCAAAACCATAATAACGAATCCTAAAGCTCCTTTTAATTTAACAGAAGAATCTCTGTTTATTTCTTCAGCGTCGGAGGATTTAATACAACCGGCTAATGTTGCCAATCCTAAAAATCCTTCAAACGGATACCCTATTTCTAAGGTCTTAGCAATGATTCGCGAGGACAACAGATTATCCTTTCCACATTTTGCTTGGATAAAAAGACTAATCCCGCCGCTAATCTCTTTAATTTTTGTAAACCCGTTCATATCTATTTCCCTGCTTAATGATTTTTCCGCGGCACCGAAAAAGCTAAGATATTCATCAATCTCTTGATTATCTGCGGCACTTAACATAATCTCATGTTTATTCTTAAATTGATTGGACAAATTTTCAATACCCATAATGCGTTTAATTTCTTTAATTAGCATCTCTATTAAACCCGACGGGGTCAACACTATTTCGCGTAAACATCCTTTAAAAGACTTATTCCCGAAAATTATTCCCGAGAAATTTGTTATATTATCAAAATCACACACAATTAAAACCTCAGGCATAAATTCATTATGTTTATCAACCGTTTGGTCAGAACTAACAATACGGCATTCCACATTAGTCACACCAAACTCAAGCCCTAAAACAAACTCGATTAATTGGCTAACCTTATTTGTATTATCAACAATAAGAATTTTTAATTTATCCTTTCTAATACACGGATTTAAGTTTGTTTTAACTTTTGGTTCTTCAGCAGCTTCCAACTCCAGCGGTGCCGGCAAAGCACCCATCCTTTCTTCTATCTGGTTGAATAAATCATCTACCGCGGGGACTCCCTCTGCGTTTGAATCCAGATACATTTGAACAAAAAGCTGAAACCCTTTACTAATTCGCGCCATAAACTCTTTCCCATAAACATTTACTCCTATAGCCCAAAGCTTATAACCGCTCTGAGCCAACACGTCTTCATATGTATCCACACAAATTTGGCCCAATTCTAAATATTTATCTTGCGGCAAAACTTTCTGTAATTGAACATTGTTCGATATTAAAGCTAAAATCGTTGTTGCAATCTCAACCACCGTACCCTCATCTACCGATGTTTCCAGCCTGTCCAATTCGCTACTCAACACCTCGCCCGCGTCAACCGGACTGCAGCTTATATCCTCATTCTCAAAGGCGGCGGCAGGAGCCAACTCTTTCCCAGCCACGGGAGAAGAAACAATATTGGCTTTACCCTGCCCCTTCTTAAACATTTCTTTAAGCGCGAATTTCTGGTTATCACTTAAATCTCTTATCCGGCAACTGGCACCGATTATTTCACAAACTTCGTCCAGTTTCTCTTTTACAACAACTTTTGGCGATACCGGCATGGACATAGGCTTACGCTCAACATTAAATTGCATCATTTCTTCTTGCGGCAAACCGTCTAATCCTAAATCGAGCCTAACTTCTACATGAACCCGCGCCAAATTCGCGTGCACGCCGGATACCCGCTCAACCCAAAATATACGCTGGCCGATAAACATCTCCACAATATCCTTAATTATTTTACCGCCGCTGCCGCCGCCTTTTTTTGTCGTCTGTCCCGGATTTTCCAAAACATACCGCAATCTATCGATATCATCACAATAACAATAATTGCCAACCCTAATCTCAATTATGCCCTTTTCATTTCTCTTGATTTCTAACTCTGGTTCATAATACCCTGTATAATCTCCCTTGCTGGATAAACAGCTCACCGCGGTTACGGCGTTTTTACTTAAATTCTCCAAAATATAAAACAACGCTCCGCGACTCCTCCCAGAAGAAACACTTATCTCATTAGGAATTCGAACAGAAAATCTCACTTTTCTGGGAAGATCAAGAAGAAGAACCTCTTCAACTAACCGGCGTAAAGATACCCCTCGATCTTCTACCTGAATGTTAGGAATAAATAACGAAAGCGCGTCACGCCATAAAAGATAATATAGATTTACCTTCTCCCTTATCTCAGAATCTTCTATTTGTTTATTAATTTCATCAGCGCCGATGATTAACTCTTTTATAGAAATTGAACGGTCTAATACACTATCAAGTTCTCCCTTCACAATAGTAAGCAACACATCCAAATCATGCCTGGAGATTATACTAAAAGTATAAACACCATCATCTAACACCTCTACCTCTTCATCCCCAGACATCTTAACTGTCTTTACCGGAACGCCGCGAAAAAAGTAAGTTTTCAGCGTGGTTAAAACTTTCAGCATTCCGCTCAGCTCTTTTCCAATGTCAAGGGCAATGTCTTCATTTTTCTTCCCGCCAAAAAAAGAATGATATAAAACTTTATTAAAACCATTATTCTCATTCCCCCCAATTATATTCCAAAAATCATTCACTTTATTCTCAATCACAAGTTCACTCGCGTTTTGCCAACCGCCATTTTTCATGTCCCACCACTGAAATAATTCTCGCGCGCCCAATATCCACTCGTCCACTTGGTTTTCCATATCCCTTGCCTCTACCTCCTTGGTCCTTTTTACCACCGGTGAAGCCCCCGCGCCGCGATAATCCCATCTCTCATCAGTTTGAATTTTCTTAACCCTATTAGCATATTGTCTAACATTAAAATAAACATGCGCCGCCAACATACAAATTTCCACCGCATTCTTATAAATTCGCGCGGTATAACTCAAAAACTCTAAAACCTCTTCTATCTCTCTAATTGTCTGAAAATTCATAGAAGATATCCCCCTTAAAACAACTTCTAACCCCTGTTCCTCACTATACAACAGCCATTTTTCAAAAAATTCTTTATGCCCGCGGGTTATACCACAAACATCATTAATATCTTCTTTAGAAATAACATACTGCTGATTTCCTTCAAACCGGTTTAATAATAAATCAACGCTGGGTCTTAATTCCCCTTGGATAAAAGATATCTCACTCAACAATCTTAATAAATATTTCTGAGTTCCGCTTAATATTTTAGGCTCCATACCCGAAGCATTTACTTTATCTTTTGACAACTCTATTCTCAATTCCCGCCGGGTATAATCCCAATTGAGACCATTAACTTCAGCAGATTTACCCCCTATCACAACCCAAGCTTCCATTACGTCGGTTAAAACATCTTCAATCTTTAAAAAAGATTCACCTTTTCTTAATAATTCTTTCTCCGCTTGGTTAACAATCTCCGTAACAATCCCACGGTTTCGATATTTTTGTGAATAAATATGCGCTTCCTTAATACTTGCCCCATTCCTACCAAATACTACATATCCAATTGCCGCCTCTTTTCCTTCTACATAAATAGAATAATTACTGCCCACACCTCGTTTTAAAGTTATCATCATACCGTAGGCTTCTTTATTATGAATAACCATTACCGTGGATTCATTTTTAAAAATATCCCGTTGAGTTAAAGGCGCTGCCATAACCGGTATATTTATTCTTTCACTGTTAACAAAAACCCTTATCGCTTCTATCGCGGAAGAACTAATTAAACAAAAAACAATATTTAACATTCCTTCTTCATTTTTATCGGCGCTTAAGCTCGTATTGTTTCTTATCTTAAAGCACTTAGTCGAAGAACTCACCAAAATTGCTGATGAAACTTTAGACAGGGTTAAATAATTTAACCATGCAATAATAACCTCCTCCGGTAAGCTACAAATATATGGACTGATATTAACATCATTCCGTAAATACGCTAAATCATAAAACACCGCGCCAACATAGCCGTTTGTACTCTTTTGACTGGTAGTTTCTCTCAAACACCAACTTAGTCCATTAAGTGAATCCATCCTTTCAACTAAATTACTTAAATATGAATATCTTCCCAGACCTGCCGAATTTCTCGGCCAACTCGGATAATTCAAATAATTTCCCTGTCCAATACAAATCATTACATCCTTATTTTCCCCAAAATCATGTTCTAGTTTTTCCTGAACCGCCTCCGGCACAAAAAGATAATTTTCTAAACATTCTAAAACAGCGGTTGTTCCTTTTTCCCAAACATCATCAGGAATATACTTAATCAAACTCACCCAAAATAAAAACTCTTTTTTATCACTAGTTTTTTCCATCATAAACCTTAAAATCTCAACCCCTAACTTACCCCAAAACCATGGTTTATTCATCTGCAATAATGTTACAAATTTTGTTTCGCACAAAAGACCGTTTTCCCCGTCAGCACCATAAAAATCTTTTAACATTTCTTTAACCTTCCGTCTCTTCCTTATTTCTTTAACTAATTCGAAAATAACTATCCCGGAAGAAGAAACACTAAAATCATTCTGCCTAGCTCTTCCTTCATTCTCTACCCTATAATAAGGGGCTGTGCTGACAAAAGGCTCCACCAGCCACGGAAGAGGTACCCCCGCCAAACACAACCCGACTTCTTTCATTACAAACATCTTTACTATTGGCGACGACGCCGGAATTACTATTCCAGTCACAACCTCGCCAGATAAACTTATCTCAACCACACCGCTAAACTTTTCTAAAAAACTATTAACAGCACCT
>JAHISK010000070.1 GCA_018818105.1 Candidatus Omnitrophota bacterium
AGTCTGCATGTCCGGATGGAAAACTTTATCAATCTAACAATTATATCTTTTGCTTTGATTATTACGCTTCTTAATTGCCAATACGGTTTTAGGACTCATACGCGAAATAAAAGAACTATTTTTGATATCTCTTTATTCAACCTTTATAAGAAAGAGCCGTCTTTTATACTAATATACGTAGATAGATGGCAAGTAGAGTAGATAAAATAAAAGAGGCATATATAAATATATGCCTCTTTTATTTTATACCTTAAAAATTAAAGAAGTTCTTTCAAATCTTTCGAAGCTCTGAAAGCAATTTTCTTTTTTGAAGGAATTTGGATTGTTTCTCCTGTCTTCGGATTTCTACCTTGTCTTGGTTTTGTTGTCTTTACTCTAAATGTTCCAAATCCTGAGATTGTTACGTCTTCCTTATTCTTGAGAGATCCTTTGATCGCGTCCCAAATCGCTTCAACAGCTACCTGTGCTTCTTTCTTGGTGCAAGTGTTTTGTGATACAACTTCTACTAACTGCGCTTTATTCATCTAACCCACCTCCTTTTGTAAAACGTTAATATTTCCAATAACTTTTATCAATATTATTTTATAATCCAATAAAGTATTGTCAAGTCCTTTTAAAAATATTATAATGCCAGTATGGTTTTTACTAAGCTCGAGTTTGATTATATGAAAGGTCAAGTTGTGGGGGCTAAATTTTTAGCGCGCCTGGATTTTGGGCTTACTGAGATAGAGGCTCTGCGATGTATTGACTCGATAGAATTAGGAGAGCATTTAAGCTTATCTTTAGACGAAAAGATAAAGGATAAGTTTTGCTATGTCTTAGATTCCCAAGGAGTTAGGGAAATTGCCTTTTTCGCCCAAGACACAAATAGGTTCTATAAATTGATTCCTACATTTGATTGGCCTTCATTTGCTATAGGTTCTGTTCCCATGCATAAGATATCTTCGCCTAAGGCTGATACAGAGCGTAAAATAGCGGTTTTAGAGCCGTATGGCAGGGTTCTAGACACTTGTATGGGGTTAGGTTATACTGCGATTATGGCTGCCCAGAAAGCCAAAGAAGTAATTACTTTTGAAAAAGATAATAATGTCGAAATATTGGCTCAGGCCAATCCGGTTTCCCAGCCGTTATTTTCGGGAAAAAACATCAAAAATATTGAAGTTCGGCGCGAGGATGTCTCTTGCGCTATCAGCAGTTTTAAGGAAGGATATTTTGATTGTATTATACATGACCCGCCGACATTTAAATTAGCGCCGCCGCTGTATACAGTTTCTTTTTATAAAGAGTTATTAACTGTGCTTAAGCGCGGCGGAAAGATGTTTCATTATACGCCGTTATATAAAGTGAAAAAAGGGTTTGATTTTCCCTCTAGAATAAAAAAACGGTTACAGGAAGCAGGGTTTAGGAATCCGAAATTCTCATCTGGCGCGGGAGGGATTTTATGTTGGAAATGATAAGATGAATTATTGGGCTCTTTCTTATAAAGGTTGAATAAAGAGATAACAAAAATAGTTCTTTTATTTCGCGTATGAGTCCTAAAACCGTATTGGCAATTAAGAAGCGTAATAATCAAAGCAAAAGATATAATTGTTAAATTGATAAAGTTTTCCATCCGGACATCAAGACTAGCATAAAAGAAATTTTCGTCATCTCTTTACAATGCGAAGGGTTATATATATTATCGCGACCTATTTAAGAAAGAACCAATTATTGTTTTTGATTCTTTAATCAAGAGGTAATATTTAATTTTAGAATTCGTTAAGTATTCCTTCGAAAATGGTTTTAATCCCTTCAAGGGGGGAGGAAAATATGGGGGATACTTGGTATTTAGGTTTTTTAAGCGTGCCCTTAATTTCTACGCCCAGCCCGCTTTTACCTAAAAACTGGCCGATTAGATTCTGTAGTTCGTGGGAATCTGATATTATGAGAGGGCTTAGCTCAGGATATAGTTTAAAATCAATGTCTCCTTTTACGGATATTTTGCCTTCTCCTTTAAAGTTTATTTGATCCGAATTTAATTCTAAATTTTTAAAGACAATATTTTCGTCTTTTAACACTAAGTCACTATAGCCTTTATCAAAAATTATGGTTTCGAAATCAGGAATATAAAGTATTTCTCCCAGACCTTTAAGTAAGTTAAATTGCCATAAGTTTCCTTCGACCACAGAGACGCTTCCTTCTCCGTTTAGTTTTTCCCAATTGGATAGACTATTATTATGTAAATATACTCGGCCAGAGAGCTTGCCTTCTATGGTTTTATTTTTCAAATTAAGGTAGTCTTTTAATTGAGCTAGATCAATGTTTATTGCCGTGATATTTAAGGTAGCATTAGTATTTACAAAGTCCAATTTCGCGCGCAGTTCGAATTGGCCGTCGTCAATAGTGGCAGTTAAAGGGCTGATAGTTATTTCATTTTTATCTCGATACAGTTCGATAGTCAATTCTTGCGCTTTGATGTTATAAATATTAATATTTTTACCCGCTCCCGCTACTTTCATTGTCCACTCTCTTATATCGTTGTTTCCTTCAATCTGGAATTTAAAACTTAAATTGCCGATAGGATTTAACCGTTTGATTAGAGGATGGTCTATTTTTAGATATTTTAGAATCGCTATAGTTTTTTCTGAATTTATTTCGCCAAACCCTTCGATTTTTATTGTGAGGGGGTCGCTTAATTCTAGGTAGGCTTTTGAAATAATGTTTATTCCATCTTTGTTTATGGTTAGTTCGGTGATATCTATTAGATTTTTATTCGCTTGAGCTTTTATGTTGGCATTTAACAGCCCGGTGTTTATTGATAATTCTATTTGGGGGGCGTTAAAGCTATCCAGCCTACCCCTTATATCGAAAGGTATTCCTTTGTAGTCGGCGGTACTTTCTTCAATAATAAGATGATTATTTTTTATGAACCCGCGAGTCGAGATATTGGTAATATCTTTAAATGAGGCGTTTGTTATGTTGTAGTCAACATGATAGGCTAATGGTTTTGTACTAATATTACCTTTTATTAAAGTCTCTAATTCTATAAATCCCACCCCGTCATATTGGAAGGGTAGTTTTTTTATATCATTGGCGGCTTCTAGGAGTTGTTCTAGGCCCAAGGCGGTTTTTATTTGTAGAGAGAAAGGTTTATCTTTTGTATAGGATAGGTCACCTTTCGCGGATATCCGGTTTGTTTTAGTTGTTTTTATTTTTGAAGGAAAATATACCTTTTGCGGATAGAGGCATTCAGTAATATTAAAACTCACTTTCTCCCTGTCGAGATTGAAATCAGCATTTATGTTAGAAAAATTATCAAAAAGAGGAACGTTTGTTATTTCGCTTTTATAAATTTCGCCTTGGATAGAATAAAGACTTTGCGCTAGAGTAGTTGTTGATAGCGTCTCAGGCAGGGGGGCAAGGATGGTTAAAGATAAATTGCCTTTAAATTCTAGGTCTTCGTTAGCTGATGCAAAATGAAGATATTTAGAAGGATAAGTAAATCCTAGATTTTCGATTTTCAGGTTTCCTTTTACAAAGTAGGTGTTTTCTTTTTCCAGATATAAATTTCCTGTTATCGCGCCGGTATGTAAGGAGATGAATTCTATGTTTTTTATAAGAGGAGAGAATACGTCTAAATCAAGATTTTTAACCTTAATCGCCGCCGATATTTCTTTAGTTGTTTTGTCATAGGTACTCTTTAAAATAAGTTTATCTTCCCAGATAAATTCCGCTTTCAGTTGAGAAGGGTAAGAAGTATCTATGAAAATAGATACAGGTGTCTGGGCTAAGGCGTGAGCCGGCAAGAAAAATAGAACGGAAATTATTAAAGGTAAGACTATTTTTATCATTTTAAATTTATCAGTTAACATTTACAAATTAACATTTGAAAGAATTAATATTTTAAAAATTTTAAATGATAATTGCTAATTGATAAATTTAAAATTTATTGTATTTATCCTAAATATACGGTAATTTCAATCTCTTTTTTCTTTAGATTCGCGAGCTTTTCTTTCTTTATTATACACTGGGAGTTGGTAAAGGTAATCTTTTCTTTTTCTAGGAGGGCGGTTTTGGCTTTCAGCTGGTTATGGCGTGAAGGGTTTTTCTTGAATGAAACTTTTATTTTTTTATCATTAATAGATAAAGAGATAGTTATCTTGTCTTTGATGAAATTAGAAGCGAGTAGTTTAGGATTTATTATAAGGTCGCCCATTGTAAATTGAATGCCTAAAATTTGGTTTGTTAAAGTGTGGATGTACCAGCTTCCCGATCCTGTTAAGTAGGTGTATAGGCCGCGACCTTCATTATTAAAGTATTCCGGGAGTATGGGGTAGATGCTTGCTTTCTTGGAAACGGCCATTTTATAAATAGAGTTTATTACCTGGTTGCCTTCGTCAATAAATCCTTCTTTGTATAAAGAAAATCCCAGCATGATGATCATATGGTTAAAGAAAGCGCCGTTTTCTTTGTCTCCGTAGGAGAATCCAAAAGCTCTTCCTAAATCAGGATAAAGTGTTTTGAAATCGGTGTTAAGGCGAAAACCGGATAACGCCGGGTCGTATAAATATTTTTTTATTGAAATCCAAGTTTGTTTAATTTGGTTTTGGTCTAGATTTTCGCTCATTATGGCAAACACTTGTGATGGCATCATCATTCGCGCTTTTTTATTTTTTATCCCTTCGGCTTTTAACCCTTTATTATCATAGTAGCCATTGAAAAATTTTGTATCCAGCCATTCGTTATCTTTTAGCCATTTTGATAGATGGGCTCCTTTTTTTTGTAAATCATCAATTAAATCATCAATTTGTATCGTTGTTTTTTCGCCGCTAAATTTTTCTATTTTAGAAAAATATTTTTCCAAGCGGGTTTGTTTTTCCTTGTAATTATCGTAGTTGATAGGGTTGGTTATTTTATCTAGAAGGAAAGTTAATTCTTTTAATAGTGACACGCTTGATGTTTTTCCTTTAAGGATTTTTAGCATCGCCCCCAGCGCGTTTAAGTTACGCGCGTACATAAAACTGAAAGCCGCGCTTTCTCCTTCCTCTGGCGCCATATCCAGTCCATCGTTCCAGTCGGCGCCCTCCAGCCGGATAACATTATGTTTACCAACATTAAAGAAGGAGGTTAAGGTTTGAATGAGGATATGTTCTAAAACGCTGCCGCTATAGATTTTACCGGCGGCAGTTCGTAAAATATAATCTTTTTGATGAAAGTTAATATTTACTTTTTTCGCCCTATTGCTAAGATGGTCATTAAAATAGGGCAGTTCTTTTAATAAGAAAGAAATTTCTCCCGTTCTATTTATGTAAGACTCCAGAGTGAGGTAAGGCCAGACTCCGTGGTCGCACCATACTCGGCTTATGCTGTTTCTATCAGAAAGAAACCCGCCTTCTTTTGTTATTATAGTAGCATTAGACCCGTCGATTCGTATTCCTTTGAAACTGCCTGATATCAGAGTTTTTGCTTTATCGGGTTCGGTGAGAAGCAAGGTTAAAGCGTCTTGCCATAAATCGCGCCAACCCCGGCCTCCTTTTCCATAATCAAAGTGAGGCAAAAACGAACATCCGAACAGTTTTCGCAAGGTTGGCTGCGCTTTTACCCAGCGAAGCCAGTTAGTAAAATTTGAGTCTTTAAAATCAAACTCTAGTTTAGAAAAATGAGAAAGCCAATATTTTTGTGTTGCTTGCAGTGATTTTTGTACTTTATCTAGGGAGTTAAGTTTGTTGAGAATATTAGTAATTGATTTTTCTTTTGTAGTCATTCCTAAAATAACAAAATAATTTACGCTTTGGCCCCCTTTAAGTTGTTTATCTTTAAACCTAAACGCGGCGCAACATTCTTTGCCGTCAAAGGAAGATGTTTTTTTCGTCGCCGGTTTTATGTTTTTATGTATAGCGTCAGGCGTAATTAAGTCGCTTTCTCCGCAGAAGGAATCAAGAGTCGGAAACTGTCCCGCGGCAGATATATTATTATCTTGGAACCCTAAAGCGAAGTAAGTGGTATCATTTATTTTATGTCCTTTTTCATTGAAGACCATCGTTGGTTTAAGGAATATTCCGTATTTAGTCATCCAAACACGGTTTAGTAAGGAGCTAACATGCCGGTGGTCTCTTATCTCTTTTTCTCCTCTTCCGTATAGAGGGATAAAAGATGTCGGCGTAATTTTTATAGGGTTAGTAGTTTTGTTGGTAACTTTTACCCACATTACTTCAACGGATAAATCATAAGGAATAAAATTCGTGATTTCTACGTCAATCAGCGCTGTTTTTTTTATTAGTTTATGGTAAAAGAATCCCGCTTCTAGAGTATCATTCGCCGGCAGTGACGCCTGAAATACTTTTTTATCTATTTTTATAAAGAAATCTCTGCGGCAGAGGAGGTTGTTTCTTACGTCTTCTATGGATGCCGGCGGGGTGAGGAAATGGCTGTTATCCTGTTTTATGTCGCCGCCAAGATTAGGGCTTATTGAACTCAAGATTGCGCCGTCTCTGTTGGTGAGAGGAAAATAAGCATTATATTTATGAGGGTTTTTTACGGTAAAAGTACCTTTATTATCGATGAATTTGTATAACATACTTAATATATTATGATGTACATCTAAAATGATATATGATTATTGTTTTTTGTCAAGTAAAGAGAGTTTTTAAGCGCTTTCTTGCATATATTCAACTACAATATTAATTATTTTTTGTACGATTTCATCGCAGTGTTTAAAACTAATTTTGTCAAGAACATCATTGCCATACTTTCTTAACAGATCGCTGATAAGGGCGTGGATGAAAGATTGCGTCGCGGCATGGATGCCTTCAAAATTCAGAATAACTTTTTGATTGTTGTTGAGTTCTGGAATTATTCGTTGTTTTCTTATGTCTCTTGCTATATCTTTATTTTCGGCAAATTCTCCTACTATTTCAAATAATTTAATTTCTATCATATAAACCTCGCTTTTTTGTATTTCGCTTTTTTTCTTTCTTTTATTGCCGTTGTGTAAGTTTCTCTAATAAGGTCTAACAAAAATGATAATTCTTTCGTTGTCTCCAGAGAAATATCGATTCCAACAGCGGTTCCTTGCCAAAAAGGTAAATTTTCATCTTTGGAAAATCTATCCATAAAGGGATCGCTATGTAAAGATATTTTTTTTTGTGTGGGTTTATTTTTTAGTAATTTATACATGGCTTTCCCGCTATAAATCATGAAATAATCACGGTTTACTTTAGCAATCGATCGGATAAAAAATAAACCCGCGCCGGCATTGATTTCTGTTCCTCCTTCTTTTTTAGTCGCGCCGGTAATTCCGGGGCTTAGTGCCAATTGGATAGCTTCTAAATCACTTTTCGCGTTATGGGAGTGATTAATTGTTTTTCTAATGCCAAGACCTGTATCAGCAATGCCTATTCTTATAGAATTACTTTTTTTATAGTATTGAGCGGATACAATCGCGCCGTGTTTGGAGAGAGAATGTTCTAGAGCGTTTCGAACTAATTCACTAACAATATAGCGAATGGATTCAGAGTGTTTTGGTTTCAGGTGGAGAAGAGGGACCATGTTTGTAATGAATTTGGTTAAAGCGGATGAATCATTTATTTGTGTTAAAGGTATAAATCGTCCCGCGGGTTCATGTTCTGTGATTTTTATGTCTGAAGGTATTTTTAATAAGGTAAACAAACCCATGCGTTTTAGGTAATGTTTAGACGTTGCTTCTGGTTTTTTGAAATGGATTTTCAAAGGAGAAATAGTTAGGCCGATGGCTGCTACCATAGATAAAACTATGGGATGGATAGATATCCATTTTTCATTAGTAGTAATTTCCAGCCTATCCGGATTAGTTATATCCAGTGTCCTTAAAAAAGGGTCAATATTGCCTAAAAACGCGCTATTTGGTAAATGAATCTTCATGGTTAATTTAGTATAATTTACCGGGATTCCCGGACAAAGGTAATTATACTATAATTCCCGGTGATTTACAAGGTGTTTTCCCGTTTTTTGTTGTTTTTGGGTAATTGGACTGGGTAAAGGAACGGATGCTTAGCGGAAAAATATCGGAAATTTATTGTGAGATAAGACGAGATAAGAATAGAATGCGCTATCTTCCTATAGGTTATTTTTTAAAAAAATTTAAATTTTTTTAAATTGTATCTCTAGATTTTTTAAGCATGTCTTGATATAATCATAGATATGCTTAAAAAGTTTTTATTCGTAATTTTACTGTTTTTCCCTGTCTTGTCTTATTGCCAAGAAAAAGTTACGGTAACACTGTTTTATTCCCTTCATTGTAAAGCCTGCCTTTCTTTAAAGGAAGATTTTTTGCCCCAAATTAAGGAAAAATATGCCGAAAAATTAGAATGGCATTATCGTAATACTGATGAAGATCCCGAAGCGATAAAAACGCTTATGTCTTTGTCTTCTCATTTTAACCGGGAAAAAGCAAAGTATCCTTCAATTTTTGTCGGAAGCTTTTTTATGGTGGGCACAGATGAAATTTCGGAGGATTTAGAAAAAGCTATAGAAATTACCTTAAAGAAGAAAAATAAACCAATCAAATTACGGGAAATAGAGTTAGAAGAAGTGTTTGGCAAACTGTCCGCGATCGCGGTTATGAGCAGCGGGCTTATTGATGGGGTTAACCCTTGCGCTTTTGCCGTGATTGTGTTTTTTGTTTCTTTCCTATCGGTTTACGGGTATAAAAAGAAACATATTATATGCGTAGGGTCATTTTATTGTTTAGCGGTTTTCTTGGCGTATTTATTGATTGGTTTAGGCTTTTTTCGCTTTCTTTATTCTTTCATTGGGTTTTATTATCTTATAAAAACTTTTTATTATTTTGTCGCGGTAGCTTGTTTTTCTTTAGCGGCGCTTAGTGTTTATGATTATATTAAGTTTAAGCGGTCAGGTATTGGCTCAGGGATGGTTTTGCGACTTCCCGATATTTTTAAAAAAAAGATAAATCGAATAATTGGTTCCCGGTTACGGGGTAAAAAAGAACGCGGTCTTATAGATTTATCAATAACATCGTTTGTTATAGGATTCTTGGTGTCTTTATTGGAAGCGGTTTGTACGGGGCAAGTTTACCTTCCCACAATAGTTTTCATTCTTAAAAATACAGAATTAAGAGTAAAGGCTTTTTCTTATTTAATTCTCTATAATTTGATGTTTATCCTGCCGTTAATAGCTATTTTCCTTTTATCTATTTTAGGCGTGAGTTCTCAGAAGTTTAATGACTTTTTAAAAAATCATTTGGGTAGAATAAAGATTCTAATGGCGGTATTGTTTTTTATTTTAGGGGCGCTTATTATATGGTTAAGTTAACTGTTTTTTTATTTTTCCTTCGGACCACAAAAAAACAGCTAAAAATCACCTCCTGGTCCGCGGACTCGGCGATTTTCTTAACGCTATTTTTTTGTTAAAATCATAAGACGTTCCAAAACACTGTATTGAAATTTTTTGCAGTTTGTAAATCGAGGTGAACCTAAATATGAAACATCCTTTCTTGATTTTTTCCGATAAAAACGGCAAGATTATGACGCATCCTTATTTAAGGATGGCGGCGTCTTCATTAGATACTGTAAAGATTCCGCGAAAAGAAGAATTGATACTATTACCTAAAGGCAGTACTCTTTTTCATTTACCCCAAAGAAGGCCCATTGGGTTTAATCCTGGGACAGGCCGGTTTCAGAAGGTAGATGAGTTTAATAAAATCCCCGCTTTCGCGGTGGGCGCATTTTTAATTCCGGGATATTTGAGGGTATATAATCCCGCTTTTTTCTTGGAGAAGGAGAAGGCGCTTTTACCTTTTTTTGCCTACACGGCTTGCGGTTTTTATGGCGGTAAGTTTTACGCTTCTGCGGTTAAAGTTGATAGGCGTATTCGCCAAAGGCCTTCTTTTTATAATACAAAATTAATAACAAAAGGGGTGAAGTTTTTTTACGGCAGATATTCTTCTAACCAAGTGTATAAACATTTATCAAACTGCGCGTTAAACTATAATTGTTTAGCTGCCAGAAATCTTTTTTTAAGAAGATGGGAAGCGCCTTTGCCAACGGCGCAGACCTGTAACGCTAGATGCATAGGCTGTCTGTCTTATCAGGAATCCGATTGTCACGCTTCACATAAAAGAATAAATTTTAAGCCCAGTGTTGGTGATATTGTTCAAGTTATGATTAATCATTTAAGTTACGCCAGGCAAGCAGTAGTCAGTTTTGGCCAAGGGTGCGAAGGTGAACCTTTGACGGAGGCGGATTTAATTGCCGCGGCTGTTGGAGAAGCGCGCGAAAAAGTTTCTCGCGGTACAATAAATTTTAATACCAACGCCAGCTTGCCGGATAAAATAGAGATGCTTTGCCGCGCGGGAGTTGATTCCTTCCGCGTTAGCGCCAACAGCGTGCGGGAGTCGCTGTATACCGCTTATTTTCGGCCGCGCGGTTATAATTTTAAGAATGTACTAAAATCCATAGAAATAGCCAAAAAATATAAAAAATTTGTTTCTATAAATCTATTTATTTTTCCGGGAGTTTCTGATTCTAAGCAGGAGATAGAGGCGTTAACCAAGTTCCTTAAGAAGACAAAGATAGACATGATACAGTTGCGTAATTTGAACATAGATCAGCAATATTATATAGACAGCATTCCGTATAAAAAATTAAAACCGAAAGGGATTCCGTTTCTCCTGGGGCATATCCAAAAGCATTTCCCTCGAATAAAACTGGGGTATTTTAATTTACCGAAGGAGCAATTCAAAACCTTTGAAAACATTGACCACTTACCACTGCGTAGGTGGTAAGTGGGTGTATTTAGGATTTAGGGTTTATTTATAGTTTAGGATGTTATTTCAGTAACCCTGATTTTTTGAAGAAAACAAGGGTTTTATGCCCTGATTTTTGGTAGAAAAAACAGGTTTTATGCCTTGACTTTTGGTACTTTAGAAATAAAATGTACTTATAAAAAGAGATATTAACGAAAAACTGTTAGATTGGAAAAATATGCCTCAAAGAAAAGTTTTGCTGTTGCGGGGGGCGCGACAGGTTGGAAAAACCTATTCTATTAGAGAATTAAAGAAATCCTTTAAATATTATTTAGAGGTTAATTTTGAAGAAGAACGAACTGTAAGGCAGTTTTTTGCTGGATCTCTTAATCCGTCAGTAATATGTCAGAAACTGTCCGCTTATTTTAATACCCCTATAATTGCCGGGGAAACTTTGCTTTTTTTTGATGAAATTCAAGCGTGTCCAGAGGCACTAAGCGCGTTGCGCTTCTTTTATGAAAAAATTCCTGATCTTCACGTTGCCGCCGCGGGGTCTTTGCTTGAATTTGCTATCGCTGAAATTCCGTCGTATGGAGTGGGAAGAATATATTCTCTTTTTTTATATCCTTTATCATTTGATGAATTTCTTCAAGCGTTAGGAGAAAACGATTTAATAGGAATGAAAAATAAGGCTAATTATAAATATCCTTTAGATGATATTTTCCATCATCGGCTGATTGATTATTTGAAAATATATTATCTCATTGGCGGAATGCCGGAAGTAGTTAAATCATTCGCTCGTAATAAGGATATTATTTTTTGTCAAAAAATATTGAATGATTTACTAGAAACAGTAAAAGATGATTTTGCTAAGTATAAAAACCGATCACCTATTCAAAGATTAAAAGAAGTGTTTGATTCTATATCTTTTCAAAGTGGAGCAAAGTTTAAATATTCTAATATTGATTCTTCTTCCAGCCATCATCCTTTAAAAGCGGCTTTGAATTTGATTGTTCAGGCAGGATTAGCCTATAAAATATTTCATACTGCCGCCAGAGGCTGTCCTTTAGGGGCGTAAATTAAATGCGTAAGCTAATCCACCGACTTTAGTCGGTGGTGGGGTGTGGGGGCGAAGGCCCCACTCCAATGGTTGTCCACCGACAAAGTCGGTGGTAAGATTGTTCTATGAAAAGAGAGTACCGAAAGACACCGCATACG
>JAHISK010000071.1 GCA_018818105.1 Candidatus Omnitrophota bacterium
GTTTGCTTGAGCGGAGCTTGTAAAAAACTCAAGCTAAAGCAAGCCAATAGGTTACGTAAATACGGCAACACACTTTGTTTTGTGGCTAATGTCACAAAATTAGCCATAAATACCACATTAATTAAGAAAGAACCTAAAATTTTAACTTTTTAAAATAAATAAAAATCCAACAGAAATGCTATTAAAAGGGCGGATTCGTGATGTGTATAAACAGATGGGCAAGGCTATTGCTGATTATGGTATGCTTGCCGATGGAGATAGAATTCTTATCGGCGTATCGGGAGGAGTGGATAGTTTAGTGTTGTTAAAACTTTTTCAAATGCGCCAGGCGCGAATTCCTATTAAGTTTGATATAATAGCGTGTTTCATAGATACCAATTTTATAAAGATAAAAAAAAGAGCGTTAGCTGAATATGTTAAATCTTGCGGGGTGGATTATGTTGTAAAGAAATTAGTTATAGATAAAGATGATGTCAACTGTTTCTGGTGTTCATGGAATAGGCGTAAACTTCTTTTTCAAACCGCGAAAAAATATAATTGTAATAAAATCGCTTTAGGTCATAATCTTGATGATACCGCTGAAACTATGTTAATGAATCTATTCTATTTAGGTGAAATAAGTACAATGAGTCCAAAGGTTAATTTATTTAAAGGGCAAATTACGATGATTCGACCGTTATGTTATTTAGATAAACACCTGATTAGTGAAGTTGCTTCTAATTTTTCTTTTCCCGATACCCAATATCAGTGTTGCTACGGCAAAGACTCCCGGCGTCAGTTTATAAAAGAGCTTATAACTAAAGTAGAGACAAATATCCCCTTTGTTAAAAAGAATATTGTTAGTTCGTTAAAAAGAATAAAAGAGGAGTATTTGGTATGAGTGTCTCTAGACAATTACTATACGATATGGTATCTTCGTGATTAAATTGAAAATGTGAGGGGAGTAAAAACAATTATAATCTTTATGGAATTGGTGTATAATAAGAATTATTGATTTTGGAGGTGATATGATTTCTCGGTCGTTACGTAAAAATATTAGAGATTCGTTAGGTAAAATTGCGTATAAAAAAGTTATCCTATTCGGTTCTCGAGCGAGAGGAGATTATTCTAACCAGAGTGATTTTGACTTGCTTGTTATTTTGTCCAAAACAGTAGCTATGCCTAGGAAGATTCATTTATCAACAGTATTGCGGAAGCGTTTTGCTTCACGAATGATAGATGCTGATGTATTAGTGAAAGATAGTAAGGATATAGAGTATTTAAAGGATAAGCCAGGCAGCATAGTGCGAAATGCGTTGAAGGAAGGTATTTCTTTATGAAAAATGATTATTTATAGAGATGGCTTATAAAAGCGGATAATGATTTAAAAGTTGCTGAGCATGAGATTAGCGTAGATAGGCAGGCGCGTGTTACTGAAGCGATTTGTTTTCATTGTCAGCAAGCGGTTGAGAAATATTTAAAAGCGTATCTTATTTTTAATAAAGCTGACTTTGGTAAAACTCATAATTTAGAATATCTTTTAAAGCTTTGTTCTAAGTATGATAAAGAGTTAGCAAGGATAAATGTGGGTAATCTTTCATTTTACGCTGTTGAAATTCGCTATCCCGATGATTTTTATATTCCAACCATAAAAGAGGCTAAAGATAGTATTAGAATCGCTAAGCAAGTAAAAAAGCTTATTTTAAGAAAGATTAAAATTCAGTAAATACTCCGATAATATTTTTCAGTATTGAAATCTTATGAAAGTACTTATTACCGCTGGACCAACCTGGGTTAAGATTGATGATGTTAGAGTGATTACTAACATTTTTACCGGTGGAAGCGGCATTTTTTTTGGAAAAGAGTTTAAGAAGAAAAAGTGCGCAGTAACTTTATTGATAAACTCGCCCTATGCCGATAAACTTAAAGGGATAAAAATAATACCTTTTAGGTACTATGATGAGTTTAAAGAAAAAGTATTGAGTCAGATAAAAAATGAAAAATACGATGCAATAATTCATACTGCCGCTGTAAGTGATTATAAATTAAAGAGTATTTTTAAAGGAAAAATTCCGGCAGCAAAAAAAGAATTAATTTTAAAATTGGTTCCCGCCCAAAAAGTTATAAAATCTATGCGCGGTTTGGCGAAAAAATCTGTGGTAATTCAGTTTAAATTAGAGTCTAAACGAAAAGGGCTAATAGATAAAGCTTATAATAGACTTAAAGAGAACAGAAGCGATTTTGTTGTAGCTAATGCCTTAGAAGATTTAAAGACAAAGTATAAAGCGTTTGTTATCGATAAAAATAAAAAGGTTATCACTGTCGATTCAAAAAAAGAGCTTTTTAACGTGTTATATAAGTTAATTAAAAACAGTTGAAAAATATAAGTTTTTAGGAGTAATCTCAGAAAAAAGAATATTGAATCTATATTGAGAATATGATACTATTGATAGTATGGATAAGTTAGAAAAAATAAAATATAGTTTAAAAGAACATAAAAATGAAATTCGGGAGAAGTTTAATGTTAGAGAAATTGGTATATTTGGGTCTTATATAAGGCATGATTATAAAAAAAACAGTGATCTTGATATTCTTGTTGAATTTGATGTTGTTCCGGGGTTATTCGCGTTCATACGCCTGAAAGAATATTTGAGTCAGCTTACAGGAGTTAAAGTTGACCTTGTTATGAAAAGAGTATTGAAGCCTTATATTGGTAAAAATATATTGCGGGAAGTTATGTATTTATGAAGAGGGAATTCAAGGATTATATAAAAGATATACTTGATTCAATATATAAAACCATCGCTTCAGAAAATATGGGATGAAGAATAAAAAACTTCTCTATTTTTTATAAAACTACATATCTAAAAATAAGTTAACATATCTAAAAAATCCTGTTATTATATGGAATATTTGACGTTAAGGAGAAGTCATGAAAAAGAACATTTTATTAGGTATTTGCGGCGGTATTTCTTCATATAAAAGCTGTGAATTGGTTCGTCTTCTTATAAAGGCCGGGTTTTCGGTAAAAGTGATTATGAGCCCCGCCGCGAAAGAGTTCGTTACCCCGTTAGTTTTTAAGCAGCTTTCTCAAAATCCGGTATATTTAGATATGTTTGATTCTTCTTGCCAAGATATTGAGCACATTAGCCTGGCGCAATGGGCGCGTCTTTGTGTGATTGCGCCGTTAACAGCTAACACTCTTTCCAAGATATCTCAGGGGATATGCGATAATCTTTTGACGACAGTTATTTGCGCTTTACCACAAAAAGTAAAAGTTTTACTGGCTCCGGCGATGAATGAGGAGATGTGGAAGAATCCCATTATTCAGAAGAACGTGGATAATTTGAAAAAACATAAAAAATACGTTATGTTGTCACCTGTAAAAGGTGAACTTGCCTGTGGTGTTTACGGAGAAGGTAGAATGCCGGAGGTCAAGGATATTTTTAAACAGATAAACGAGATTATTTAGAGGGTAGGGGCCAACGGCTGTTGGTCCGATATAAAATGTGCGCCCGGCATGGCGCAAAGACTAAGAGGTGAAAGTCCTCTATGAGCCCGGTGTGGGGAATCATTAGCTGAACAGCAAGGGTGTCTATCGTGAGGTAGAATCTGAAGGAAGCTGAAAGCAAAACACTGACTCGA